>JAITEA010000094.1 GCA_031282285.1 Helicobacteraceae bacterium | reverse complement strand
GCCCGCTTATTCGGCGGGCTTTACGATAATCTTGCCGCTTCCAAGCCCCAGCCCCTGAACCTCGCGATCGTACATCGCTTCGGCGAAGATCGGCGCGGTTTCGTATGTTCCGGCGTTGGTCGCTTTGATCTGATAGCTGAAGCTCGCCGTTTCGCGGCTTGCCTCGCCGTAGATCAACACGCGATCCTCTCTGGCGTCGGTGTAATCGGGGCTGAAGTTCTCGACTTTGGTCGCGAAGGGCGAGACATAGCGATACTCCGTACCCTGTTCGTAGTATTCGTCGTCGTCGTCGCCCTCGTCCTCGTCGTAGTCGCCTTCGTCGTCGCTCTCCTCGCTCTGGTTTTGACTCGTCTGCGGGACGATCTCAAAGCCGCCCGGGAGCAGATCGACAATCGCCGTATTGCCGATCGCGCCGGAGCCAAGCGCTTTGAAGCGGATCGTTACGGTGATCGTATCGCCGACTTTGATCTCGTTGATCTTTTTGCCGTCCGCGCCCGTATATTCGCGGTAGATTTCAAGCCCTTTTTTGATCGGCTCTTTGGGCAGAACGCGCTCGTAGCCCTCCTGCGAGACGACATACCACGCGCTTGGACCCTCGTTTTTGAAAATGATCTCCTTGTCGCTCTGCGCGAAAGCGCCGGAGACGATCGCGTCGATCGTTTTGCCGATATCGCGCGTCTGATCGGAGGCGTTTTTCGCCGCGATTGAAAGCGGCGCGTCGCTTGGCGAGCTTAAGCCGCCGAAGCTGTCCAGCGCGAGCGTACTCCACGCCGCCGAAACCGTAGTGAAGCGGTTTGAGCGCAAGGCTACGGCGATATTTTCCAGCGCCTGCGGCGGGATTGCCGCCGCCTTATCGGGAAAGTGCTTGCTGAGCAGATAGATTACCGTCGAATTGACCACGAGCGGATCGTAGTAATCCCTCGACCACCACGCGGCGGTGTAGGCGCGAGACAAGCCCTCCCACTGCTTTTTGATCAGCGCGTCGGCTTCCTTGTCCATCTTCAGCAGTTTGTAGGTAGCCGCCAGATAGAGCGCCGCCGGATCGTTTTCGTAGGTTTGCTCGTAGTGGAGTTTCAGCGCTTTGAGCGTCGCGTTAAGATGCCCCGTCGTAACCTGCCCCTGCCGCGTCAGCAGATAGATCGCGTAAGCGCGCATTCTCAGCCCGTGAAGGTCTTCGATCGAGTTGTCCGACGCCAGCCGCGTCAGGTAGCCGTTCAGCGAGGTAAGCAGGCTTTCTGGTATCTTTTTGCCGCGCTCTTTGGCTTCGATCAGATAGTTTGCCGCATAGACGCTCACGAAGCGATCGCCCGAATAGGTAGCCTCCCACAAGCCGATCGCGCCCCTCGAGTTCTGGCGCGATTGCAAGATCGCCGTTACCTGCGAGAGCTTCATATCGGCGTTTGTTCCGCCCAGCGCCTTTTGATACGGCTCGGCTACCAGCGAGGCTAACGCGCCGCTGACAAGCTGTTCGGAGCAGTAGTGCGGGTAGTTGTCCAGATAGGTCGTCAGCGCGTTGGAGAGTATCAGCGGCGATCGCGAGACATAGGCGTTGCGTTTGGCGAACGCGTCGTACATATCGCGATCGTTTTTGACGCTCTCCTCTTTGGAATCCATACGCTTCATCTGGCTTGCCGCGCGGAGCGGGACGAGCGGGCGGATCGAGGTGGTGGCGCTGCGCTGCGCGGAGTAGGTTTTGCCGCCGCCCGAATACGAAGCTCTAAATATCAGCTCCGCGCCGCCTAACGACTGCGTCGCTTTGACTTTGAAGCGCGCGAAGCTCTCGCGCTGCGGCGCGATATTCAGCGTCTGTTCGCTCGCTCCGATGATCTCCAGCCCCTTATTGGGAACGACGGAGAGATTGATGGGAATCTCTTTATCGTCGGGCAGGTCTTCGATGTTGTTGGACAGCCCCACCGTAACCTCAAACTCGTCGTTGGGCGCGGCGGCAAACGGCGCGTTGGGCGTCAGCACGAAGTCGTCGCGCACGATCACGCTTGTCTGCGCCACGCCGATCTTGCCTTTTGAGACGATCAGCGCCATAACGCGCAATCTGCCGTTAAAGTAATCGGGCGTTTTCCACTCGAACTCCTTTTCGCCCTCGATATCCGTTATGCCCGTCCAGAAGGCGACCGGTTTTTCCACTTTGCGCTTGAAGGGGTTAAGCTGTCTGGCGGCTTTGCGATCCGCCGCCGACATTTCGTCGTCGTCGCCGCTTGGCTGCGCGGCTAATTTCTCAAAACGGCTGAACTCCGGCAAGATCAGATCAAGCACCTGCAGGCTATCCACGCCCAGCGCCTTTTTTTGGAAAAAGAAGTTAAGCGGGTTGCCAAACGCGTAGTTTGCCGCCTGCAAAATCCCCTCGTCCACGCCAAAGACGATAGCTTTTTGTTTGCCCTCCGTCGTCAGCTTCACCCTTATGGGCTGCGCGGGCTTGACGAGCTTGGGCGCGTCGAGCTGCGTAACCGCGCTCTTTTCGCTCAGCGAAATCTTAAACGGCGCGATCGCGTAGCTAAGCGGGCTTACAAAGATCTCGTCGCTGTTAAAATCGCGTATAAACTGCACGCTCACATAGCCGTTGCCCTCCAGATCGTCGGGGACGGTTATGGTCTGAACGGCGTTTGTGGTCGTCGTTTTGAACCACTTGGCGGCGTAAATCTTATCTCTCTCGATCGTGATCAGCCCGCTGCCGGCATAGGGCGCGGCGATGGAGAGCTCGATCTCCTCGCCGTTTTTGTACTCGGTTTTGGAGAGCTTCATCTCAAGCTCGGCGTTGCGCTCTTTGGAGCGATCCAGATTCGCGTCGCCAGCTACGGAGTAGTAGGTTTTGTAGAGTATATCGCCGCTCTTGTTCTTGACCAGTAGCTTGTAGCCGCCGGGTTTGCTCGAGTCGATCTTGTAGTTGGCTCCGCTTGAAGCGATGGCAAACGGCTTCGCGCCCTGCGAAACCTCGACCAGCTTGGACTGATACTTATACACGCCGCTGTTTTGCATCGTAAGCACGGAGATATATTTTTGCTCCTCGATCTCAAGCAGCAGATCGTTTAGCGCGATCCTGTCAAGTTTGGAGTCGATCGCGGCGAAAGAGAGCGATCTTTCCGTATTTTTCTTGATAAAAGCAAGATTGCCGTCTGGTTTCGCGCCGACAAGATAGTCGTTTGGCGAGACGATCGCGCTCGCGCTCGCCGTTACGCTTCTGCCCGCGCCCTGCTCGAATACCTCCGCGATCAGCGAAAGCTGGTAGCTTGCGCGGCTATGCTCCTCGCTTAAGAGCGATATAGTCGCCTCGCCCTTTTGGTCGGTTTTCGTCTCCTCCAGATCGAACTCGAAGCGGTTATTCGCCGCCAGCGAGTCGTAGAAGCTGTATCCGGCGTGCTCTTTGAAGCTAAACGCCATCGGGCTTAGTATGCTTCTTGCGGCGACGCGGCGGTTTTCGGCGGGCGTGCCGAAAAGATTTTCCGCTTTGATCAGCGCTTTGATCTCGTCTGGTTTATACCACCCTTTTTTGACGGCGGGCAGCAAACGCAGATTGACTTTGGTTTTGTCAGGCTCGAACTCCCGAAGCGCGATCGTGGTTCCGCCAAGGTAGATGCCGGCTTTGCTCCTGTCGGAGTAGTTGGGCGACACGGTTAGCTGAATATTCCAGTTGCCCGTCGGCGAATCTTCGGCGGTGTCGAAGTTGATTTCGTTTAAGCCGCTCTCGTCAAGCCTGAACTCCTTTCTCGCAAACTGCTGTCCTCTGGCGTCGTTGATATACGCCACAACCGGAATGCCCTGAAACGGCGCCGACCAGTCGTTGGCGCGCACGATCGAGCCGATATGCACGCTCTCCCCCGGGCGGTAAAGCCCGCGATCGCTGAACAGATAGGCGCTTAGTTTGCCGCTTTCGGGCGCGTTCACCACGCCGCCGATATCAAAGCGCGAGTAGTCCAGCAGGCGATCGTACATAAACGACGAGCGAAGCGGCAGGAAAGTCGCGTCGCCGTCCGACTCCGCCAGATACATAACGGGCGTCTTTTCGGCGCGCAGATGACTAAGCGAGGGGAAATGCGCCCGCCCGTTTACGTCCGTAAACGCGCTTGCCACCGGCTCGCCGTTGCGCCCGACGACGGAGACTTTGGCTCCCTGTACCGCGCCGCCGCCGCTGATCTTATGGACAAACGCGTCGGACGATCCGTCGGTCGATCGCTTGACGATCAGCGCCATATCGGTAACGATCACAAGCCGCCGCCCGCCTGAGCCGTAGCTTTCGGTGTTGTTGTTTTCGGGATTCCACGCCGAAAGCGTCAGCAGGAATACGCCTCTTGGCTCTTTGTCGCCGTCTTTTTTGATATACGGGCTGAGATCGACGCCGTTATAAGCCACCTTGCCGCTCGCCGACTGCGGCAGCCGCTTAAGGTGAATAAAATGCTCCGTGAAGTAATCCTGCTGCGAATCGTAAAGCATAAGCGACTGCATACTGTCGTCGTCGTACGAGCCAAAGGTAACCAGATGCTGAATCTGCGTTGGGATCACGCGGTGAATATCCAGCCTGAGCCCCGCGGCGTTTCTCGTCGCCACGGCGATCTTCTTATCGCCTTTGAGCGAGAGCAAAGAGCCGTCGGCGGCGAACTTGATCGTCTTTGGAAACTCTGGAACGCGAAGCGCGAAGCGCAGCGCGTCCTTTGCCTTGTAGCCGCCTACGGTTTCGAGATTTTTGCCGACGGTAAGATATATGTAGCGGCTCGGATCGACTTTGTATTTGAAACTAATCAGCTTTTGCGCGCCGCCGCTCGTATCGTCTGGCGTCAGTCTGAGCGGGGCGGAAAGCGCCAGAATATCGTCGGTTATATCGTCGTTGGTACTCCAGCCGTAGTTTGTCGCCCATCCGCTCTTTTTGGGGTGATCTTTGGGCAGAACCCACGCTCTGATCTCTTTTGTAAGCGTTTTGGGATCGATCCCGTCGAACATCTGAATCGCCAGAATCTGCGTCTGCTCGTCGTTTTCGCCCTCCGCGAGCGTCAGGAAGGCTCTTTGCACGATATCGCGATATGGGCTTGGAACCTCCAGCGAAACGCTTTTGGATTGATTTGCCGCGTTACCGCCCAGCGAGGATTTCACCCCTTCGGCGACTTTGAGCGCCATATACGCGTCCACTTCGGGGAAGGTTACAAGCTCGCTTCTGACCCAAGCGCGCATCTTTTTGTCGTCGTATCGGACGGCGAACTTGTAGGGTTTGGGGGCGACTTTGTATTTGTCGGGCAACTGAAGCTGCATAGAGAGCGCCTTTTCAAAGCTCGCGGGATCGACGGGATAGGCGAACCTTAACTCAAAGATCGCGTTTTTTTCGGACGGCTTCTCTGGGTTTTGATACAGCTCGGGTTTTGCAAAGCTGTAATCAAACGGCGTCTGCGTCCATTCAAATTCGGTTTTGTCGATCGTATATTCTGCGGCGATCAGCGTTTTGGGATTGAGCGTAACTTTATATTTCTGCCCGATCTGCCAATCTACGCTTGGCTGAAAGACCAGACGACGGGATCCAGCCCAACTCCAATTGCCCTCGATCGCCGGCGTTATGGTTACGCCCGTTACGACGCCGTTTTGAGCGCTCGCCTCTTCCAGCGGCGCCACATCCTCGTTGAAGTCCACCCGAAGCGAGTAATACGAGACGCTATCCGAGCTGTAGTCGGTTTTGTACGGCGCGTAAAAATACGAGTACGCCTCGACCACCTCGACGGGCGCGACCTCGATAGGCTTTGGGCGGTTTTCGTACCAGACGTGACCGACATACGATCCGACGCCTACCAATATCAGCGCGATCGCCGTTAAGGCGGTGGCGATCTTGTGCGAGGCGATCTTGCGCCCGCCGAAGGCGAAAGCCCTTCCGATCGCTCTAAGCCACGGCGGGCTTTGCCAGTTCACATTGCCGAACACGCCGCGCAAAACCCACGCCAGCGCCCGCCAGATATTCAGCGGAATCTTCCCCAAAAATCTCAAAACGCCCATCGCCTCGCTCTCCTTTACGCAACTATCAAATCTGCGCGATTGTACGCAACCGCGCCTTAAAAACGGCGCGCCCAATCTTGCTTGGCTTACGATCAGCGGGGATTGATTGTTATTGAAACCGCCGCCACTACGCCTAGCGCGGCAATTTCGGATTAAAGCGTTGCAAATCCTACTCGCGGGAGCGTTTAGCGGCTGTCGGATTTTGGTCGCGTCTGCCAATCCTAGAGATTTTATACGCAAGGACGCAAAACTCTCTAGAATATTGCTAAGATCAAGAATAATAAAGCCGCCAACGAGCGGTGAAATCAAAAAGCGGCGCGCGAATTAAACGGCTGGAGCGGACGGCGAATGATCTTTTTTCTTTCTGAGCAGACGCTCCGCCACCGCAAAGGCAAGCGCAAATACAAATGTTCCGCCGCCAACAATCAAGATGCTAATCAGTTGGTCAGTCATCGCTTCCTCCTTCTTCCATAAAATATACGCCTAGCGTGAAAAATAGCGCTGTCAGCAAAAACGCTATTATATTAGCATAAAAAGCCGTCCGTTCCCATATCAGCGACGGGACAATGCCGCCCGCATAAGAAGCCGCCGATAGGACTAGGTAATATTTACCTATCTCAAACTTAGTCTTTTTCTTCATCGTTTTCCTTTCGATAATTATACTTGAATAGCGTCCTTGTCGCGGGAATAACGCATAAGACGATCGATTGCAAATAGATACGATCTTTATTGCGATCAACTTGCCCAAAACCCCCTTGCCCCCTTGTCGGGCGAAGCGGAGCCGATCGCCTTTGCTTTTCAACGCTTATTCGTGCTTGCTTCTTGTCATTCCAACGACGGAGCGATAGTTGGCAGTCTCTTGACGCGCTTGCGCTCGTGTCGGCGCGGAGGAAGGCGGGGATCCATCTTGTTCCCCCCCCTGATAAGGGGGGCGAGGGGGGTTTCTCGTCATACCCACTTTAGCTCCAGAACCTCCGCGTTGCGTCATTCCCGCGCAGCGCCCGCTCCGCATAGCTCAAGACGCAGTAAGAGAATGTGATCGCGCCTTCTCAATCCCCCCCCCCCCCGTCAAGGGGGGCAAGGGGGGTTTCCCCTTTCTACATTATTGCGAGCGTTGCGTTCCGCGCCGCTTCCTTAGCGATACCTCGTTCCATTCGGAAGCTTCAGGCTAAGGCTTTGCCTCCCAATAAAAGGAAATAAAAGAGGGAGAAGGATTTCAAATCTTTCTTTTGGCTATCCGTCTTGAACGCATTCTCCCCTCCGCGCCCTGCGCCGAACCCTTCCAATCGCTATAGCGCTACCCAAATCGCCGCCGCTCTCCCAAAGTCTCCGTCAAAAAACCCTCTCCAACGCGCAGACATTTAAGCTAAGTTGTGCCAAGATTTTCATATTGGTAATTGTTCGCAATTACTAAATATCACACAAAGGAGCGTCAATGAACGCGCTTCGTTCATTGGAACATTCATCGGAACCTTCGGGTTATAAAATACCGGCGGCAAAGCTTAGCCGCGCCGACGCGTTTAACGCGACAAGAGGCGAGACAGGACGCGGGAGTATAGGCAAAGCCTTGACTTCGTTCAAAGAAAAATTCCTCTCTCTCTCTCTCTCTCTCTCTCTCTCTCTGCGCGGTTAGCTTCCTCTTGAGCTTTACGCTTACCGGTTGCGATATAGCGGGAGGCGGCGGCGGCGATAGCGGCGAAGAAAGCGCCGTAACGGACGGCGAAACGCCAATCGCGACGGAGAGCGTCTATACCGTCGGCTTCTACGACGACAATCTCAACCAGATCGCAAAAGAGGAGTATTCGCCTCTTGAACTCATAAATGTCTCCAATCGCTGCTTAGGTCCCTGCTACAAAGGCGGAGCTTTAGTTTCAACGGACTATCATCTGGTAAACGGCGCTATCAACTTCTACGCCGCGCCAAGCGTCCATGAGATACGAAACGAGATCGATCTTAACGATACGCGCAACAATCTTGCCGGCAGACATATCCTGCTTAACGATATAACGCTGACGCAAGCAACGCTTGATCCTGATTACGGCTGGACGCCAATCGGTACGAGCGGCGCCTCGTTCTTGGGTCTTTTCAGCGGCGACGGGTATAAGATAAGCGGTATATGGATCGATAGACCT
>JAITEA010000078.1 GCA_031282285.1 Helicobacteraceae bacterium | reverse complement strand
TTGCATCTGTGGATCGTCGCGGACAATCTGCGCGTCGGCGCGGCGACAAACGCTGTGCGAATCGCGCAAAAGTGGATCGAGGAGAACTAAGCCGTGCCGGAAAAACGAAGAGGTATTGTGGAAAGAGTATTTGAGGGGGCGCTGGTCAAAAGCCGTTTTCTGGTGATGTTCTCGGTGATATTCAGTCTGCTGGGCGCGACGGTGCTGTTTATCGTCGCGAGCTACGATATTATCAGCGCGACGATCAAGGCGTGGGGCTACTATATGGGCGACGAGAGCATCGATTTGCACGCGGACGGGGTATCGACTATTATCGGCGCGATCGATCTCTATCTGATCGCCGTCGTACTGCTGATATTCAGCTTTGGTTTATACGAGCTGTTTATCTCGCGCATAGAGGCGCTGGATAATATGTCGCTCAAAGACGCGGATATTCTAACGATCAAATCGCTCGATCAGCTTAAAGACAAGCTGGGCAAAGTGGTGCTGATGGTGCTGGTGGTGAGCTTCTTTCAGAAGGTGCTGCATATGAACTTCTCCACGCCGTTAGAAATGCTCTATCTGGCGCTTGCCATATTGGCGCTAGGCGTGGCGCTCTATCTGATGAATAAGGGCGCCCACTAATCGCCGCCTTGCGCGGCGATCGGCGGCGTTAAGTTTTAACGCCGCTAACGAGCGTTACAATTGCGACTCTTCCGCTTTTTTCTTAGCGTTTTGTTCTTGATGAACGGCGTTTTCAAACTTTTCCCAAAGCCAAGTCGCTCCATAATGCAAGCTCGTATCAAAGCTCATATGCGGCTTTGACAAGCGAATTTCGCTACCGCCCGCGGAAAATACGGCGGATTTATTGCCTACGAACGGTATTTGCTTGCTCCGCGTCGTATATTTTCCGCTTAACGATTCGTAGAGCGAATTAAACTTGTCGCCGGTAAATTCAAGACCGACATAGGCAAGTTTACCGTTTTTATCAAAGATAATAGAGGCTTCCTTGACATTATCCATATTAACGGAACCGAGTTCAATATTGAACTGCTCGCCCTCGCTGTAACGATTGACGCCCACAGATTTTAGGCGGTATTTCGCCTTCGCGTCGGCGATCGTAGCCGCGCCTATCTGCAAACCAAGCGGGGAGGGGTTCTCTTCCGCCGCGAAAAGCGCTGAAAAAGCGATCGAAATCGCAACAAAAAGCCTAATAAGACTCATTGGAAACTCCTTGTATTGAGATGGATTTGTTGTGGCGAAAGTAGAAAGCGGGACTGAAACTAAAACGAAGGCTAACGGTCGATTAAACGCGAAGCGGGCGGCTAGAGAGAGAGAGAGAGAGAGAGAGAAGAAACAGTATTGCGCATAATCAACCTTTACGCTTCAGATTAGACGCAATATTAGCTTGGCAAACCTTAAATTAAAATATTTCATCTCTCGCGGCGACAAAATGACAAATGCTCGACTGTGTTACAATTTTTATCATATTACCCCGTTAAAGGTTGCCGTTGATCTTTATAGACGCCTGTTTCAAAAAGCCGACGCCCACCGCGCCCGCGTGGCTTATGCGTCAAGCGGGGCGGTATCTGAGCGAATATCTCGCCACCCGCGCCAAAGCGAAGGATTTTATCGATTTCTGCCGCAGAAGCGATCTCGCCGCCGAAGCGACGCTTCAGCCCGTCGAGATTCTGGGCGTGGACGCGGCGATTATATTCAGCGATATTCTCGTCGTACCGCTGGAGATGGGTATGAAGCTGGAGTTTGAGCGCGGCGCCGGTCCCGTCCTGCCGCGCCCGATCCAAAACGAAAGCGATATAGACGGTCTGTCGGATAACGCCGTCGACAGGCTTGGCTATGTGTACGACGCGCTGAGACTGACGCGCGAACATCTCGCGCCGGATAAGGCGCTGATAGGTTTCGCGGGCAGCCCTTGGACGCTCGCGACCTATATGATCGAGGGCGGCGGCAGCAAGACCTACGCGATCGCCAAAAAGATGGCTTATTCCGCGCCCGATATGCTCCATAAGCTACTGCGAAAATTAAGCGACGCGATTAGCGGCTATCTATTGCGTCAGATCGACGCTGGCGCCAACGCGGTTCAGATTTTCGACAGTTGGGGCGGCGCGCTGGAAAAAGAGGCGTTTTTTGAGTTCAGTTGGAGCTATATGCTCAAAATCGCCGAGCGGATCAAGTCGGCGCGCCCCGATATCCCCGTAATCTTGTTCAGCAAGGGCGCGGGCGGTTATCTGGAATCAATCGGCGGCGATTTTGACGCGTTTGGCGTAGATTGGAACACGCCGATCGAGCGCGCCAAAAACCTGCTGTTTGATCGCTACGCGCTTCAGGGCAATATGGAACCGGCGAGGCTCTACGACAAAGCCGCGATTGAATCGGGCGTGCGCGAGATAGCGCGGGTAATGGGCAAAGCCGACGGCTATATTTTTAACTTAGGGCACGGAATGCAGCCCGATTTTTCGCGCGAGAACGCGAAGTTTCTGGTCGATTTTGTCCATCAGACCTTCGCGCGATGAGATTTGTTTTCGGACCAGTAGCCAGCCGGCGTTTTGGCTTGTCGCTTGGCGTCGATCTATCGCCGGAGCGCAAGCGGTGCAACTACGACTGCCTCTACTGCGAGCTTGGCGGCGCGAAGCCCATCGCCGTTTTCGACAATCCCGCGCCGCCCAGCGAGATTGTCCGCGAGGTAAAATCGGCGCTTGAAACCTGTAAGCCCGATAAACTGACCATCACCGCCAACGGCGAACCTACGCTCTATCCCTATCTGGACGAGCTGATCGACGATTTGAACGCGATCAAAGGCTCCGCGAAGCTGACGATCTTGTCAAACGGGAGCGCGATCGGCGTTCCAAGCGTGGCAAAGGCGCTGGCGAAACTGGATATTGTGAAGCTCTCGCTGGACGCTGCGGAAATGAAATCGTTTAGAAAGGTCGATCGCCCCGAAAAAAGCTGGAGCGATCTAGGCGAGCAGATCGAAAGTATGGCGCGTTTTCGCGCGCGCTACAAGGGCGAACTAGCGATAGAGATTTTGCTGGTAAAAGGCGCCAACGACACGGAAGCGAACTTCGCCGCGCTTGCAGCCGCGCTTAAAAAGATCGCGCCCGATCGCGTGGATATCGGCTCGATCGAGCGCCCAAGCGCCTATCGCGTTCAAGCCGCGTCGATCGAAACGATGCGCTCGCTGTTAGATCGCCTCGCTGGTCTGAACGCGCAGATTATTCCTTCCGCTTACGCCGCCGCCAAACAATCGCTCGATAAAGAGGCTTTGCTGGCTTTATTAAATCGCCGATCGCTAAGTTTCGACGAAGCCGCCGCGATCTTGGACGATCGCTCGATCGCGCTGTTAAACGCTCTTGTCGCAAACGGTTTGGTCGCGATAAAAACGCAATCTGATAAGCGCTTCTACGCGCTCGAAGTTATCGGCTCCAAATAACGAATATCGAGGAGAAAATGATACGGTTTGTAAAAATAGAGGTTCGCTTTCGCAAAGGCGTTGCGCCGCGCAACGAGTTTTTGGGGTCGGCTCTGCGCGGCGCGTTCGGCGCGGCGCTCAAACGAACCGTCTGCGTAAATCCAAAATATCAATGCGAAAGCGCAAACGGCGATCCAAGCTGCAAGTATGCGGCAAACTGCCTGTACGACGAGTTTTTTATCCGCAAAAACATATATCACGCATATCGGTTCAGCAAGCCAATCGGCGAAAATAACTACGATTTTTCTCTATATATATTTGAAAGCGCCTGCGAAAAACTGCCGTATATTCTAAACGCGTTAAAAGAGATGGCGAGCGCTTACGGTTTTGAGCGCGATCGCGAAAAGCCGGAAATAGACAAAATTATCTGCAACGATCGCGTAGTTTATGAAAACGACGAGTTTAATCTTAGCGCCGTCGAACCGCGTAATTTTGAGCCGCCAAA
>JAITEA010000061.1 GCA_031282285.1 Helicobacteraceae bacterium | reverse complement strand
TTGCTTGCAATAAAATTGGCGCATTTTAACCGATTATCGCTTATTGCCAAAGCTAAAAAACGGCTTTACGAACGAAAAACAACAACGCGTTTAACCAATACGAATTGGCGCCTTGCGTTCCAGCAAAGCGGGTATTTTGCAGGCGATTTATTGCGCGTTGTCGCGGATAAAATACGCGCGATATTGCGGGATTAGAAGGCGCGTTTAAGGTAATAAGACGCGGAGTATCTAAACGAAAAAGCGCACGAGACAATCAGCGCGACGAACAAAACGGCAAATGGCGCCAAAACGGCGGCAATATCCCGCGATTCAAAACAGACGATCGCGTCAAAACCTTGAGACGACGCGATCGCCTGCGATACAAACAAAGCGGCGGCGTATCCCAAAACTACGCCAAACGCCGTCGCCGCGATCGCCGCGCAACCCATTCCAAAGACGATCAGCAGAAATATGCGCCGCGCGTCCGCCCCAAACGCCCTCAAAACCGCGATATGCCGCCGCTTCAGCGCGATATAAAACGCGGCGCTCGCCGCGGCGATCAAACCCGCGATCGCCTGCGCCGCCCAAGCGATCTTGCTTAGCGCCGCGCTTATATCGCCGAGTATGCCGTAAAGTTTTGTCAGCGTCTCGGCTGGAAATACCGCCTGCGTTTCGCCCTTTTTATACGCGGCTCTAAGCTCGTACGCGCCGCCGATCGTTTTTGGCTTGACGACGACGGCGGAAACCGGCGGCGTACTATCAATCGCGCCGGCGGACGGATAGGAGCTAAACGATCGCGCCAAGCCGTGAACGCGCCAGATCGATTCGATAGGTACCATAATCGCCCGATCCCAAGAGTCGCCAAACTCCGCTACGCCCGTTACGCGGTAGGAAATCCCCTTGTGCCCGCCCGCGCCGCCTTGTTCGGCGAGTCCGTGAACGGGCGTAAAGCGATCGCCGATTGCCAGCCTAGTTTTCGCCCCGACTACCGCTTCGCGCTCGTTTTCAAACATTCTGCCCGCGATAAGCGCGCGTTTGCCGCCGTCCGTAATCAACGCGGCGCTTGTCCCGATCACGGGCAGTTCCTTGTAGTAGTCGCCAAACGCCACGGGAGCCGCCCACTCCGCGAGCGGATTAGCCGCGATCTCGTCGTATATCGCGCCCTTTAGCGGCGTAAGCGCGAAGCGATCCAGAAATACGACGGAGAGCGTTAGCTGCGTCTGGCTCTGCGCCGCGCCCACGATCAGATCAAACCGTTCCGCCGCCTTCGCGCCGCCCTCTTTCAAAGCGCGCTCCGTCAGCGAAACAAACAGCCCGAATCCGACGGCGACGGCGATCAGCGCGGCGATCGCCGATATGGCAAACGCCGAACTCTTAAAATCGACCCATAACAATTTGAGCGTCAAAAATCCGCCTCGATCGTCTCGCCCTTTTTCAGCTTCAGCCTATGATCCATCTTCGCGATCAGCGCGGGATCGTGCGAGGCGCACACGAGAGCGCAGCCGATTTCGCCGGCAAGCTCCAGCAGCGCTTTGACGGCTTCGGCGGCGTTGCGCGAATCGAGGCTGGCGGTGGGTTCGTCGGCGATAATCGCCTCCGGTTTGCTCAAGCAGGCTCTGGCGATCGCCACGCGCTGTTTTTCGCCGCGCGAGAGCGTATGAACGGCTTGATCGGCTTTCACGCCAAGCCTTTTTAGCAGATATGCCGCTCGCGCTTTGAGCGCCGCCGGAACGCGCCAGAAACGAAACGAGGCGCTTAGGAGCGCGTTGTCCAGCGCGTTGAGATCGGGATAGAGATAAAACTCCTGCATAATCAGCCCGATCCTCTCGCCCCTGAAGCGATCGCGCTCAAACTCGCCAAGTTCGCTTACGATCGTTTCGCCCCAGCGCAACTCGCCGCCGTTTAAGCGCTCCAAACCGCACAGCGCGTTCAGCAGCGTACTTTTGCCGCTACCAGATTCGCCCGTTACCGCGAGGCGCGCGCCTTTGGCGATCGCGAGCCTCTTGACGCTTAGCGCGATCTGACCGTCGAAGCGGATCGTCGCGTTTGTAAGCGTCGCCAGCGTGGCTACGGCGTCCAAAACCGCGCCTTTCGTAGCCTTAATTGCGAGACAAACCCGCTCTCCTCGTCCGTCCACGAGCCGTATTCCAGTATCCCTTCGGCGCGGACGATCGCGTTGTTTTGCGCGAAGGTCTGCGGCTTTTGCAGATAGACTACCACGATGTCAAACGACCAGTCCGCGTCGGTGGAGCAAAAAGGGCAGAGCGCCGCGGGCTGTCTGGTCAGCACGAAAAAGCCCGCTTTGGCTTTCAGCGGCGGCGCCATAAAGCCGTCGATAAATACCTCTTTGCCGGCGAGCGCTTTGACCTTGTCCGAAAACGAAAGCCCCAAAACGCCCACCTCGCCGTACAGCTCGTCAAAATTAAGCGGCTGCGCGGCGTAAGCGTGCGCGGCGAACAACAGCGCGGCGAAAACGGCGCTATTTTTTCTTCTCATTGCCAAGCGCCAGCGCGTCGGCTATGACCCTGAACAGCTCGGTATTGTCCATATAGCCCCTGATCGCCTCCGCGCCCGGACCGTACGCCTGAACGATCATATCGTCCACCGAATGCACGCCCGTATCGTTCGATCGCGGTATATTGCCCTCCCTGAATACGGCGCCGCGCGCGTTTTTATACGCCTCGTTGGCTATATATTCGCCCTTTTCGTTTTTTATGGCGGGCGTAAATTGCCCGTCGAGTTTGGGGCGGAAGGTTTCGTAGTGATCGGGGAAGTTGTTGATAAACACCGCCAGCCGTTTTGATACGGCGGGCGTGTCGGGATAGCCGTCTTTGTTTTTGTCCTCGTAGTTGGGAAAGCCCGCGTCGGCGTAAACGCCGACCTTTTCGCGCATATCCTCTCCCGCTTTGGCGTCGTCGATCGTGCCTATGATAGATATGCCGTGCGTATGATCGCCCGTTACGATAATGAGCGTATCGGGGCGTTGTTTGGCGAACGCTTTGGCGATCTCGACGCACTTATCAAACATAATCGTGTCGTATACCGCCCGCTCCCAATCGAGCGGGTGCGTCGCCTTGTCGATCAGCGCGCCTTCCACCATCAGGAAAAAGCCCTCTTTGTTTTTGGAGAGAACCTCCAGCGCGGCGGCGGTCATCTCGGTCAGATCGGGCTGATTTGGAAAGTTTTTGATCGCGTCGTTTTTGAGTATCTTGCGATCGATCACGCCGTTCATATTCTCCGTATGAAACAGCCCCAGAAGCCGGTTAGCTTTCGGCGCGGCTTTTTTGAGCGAGTCCGCGTCAATCGCCAGCGCGTAGCCCGCGCTCTTGAACCGCTCGATATAGTCGATCTCGTCCTTGCGCTTTGAGCCGATCGTGGATTTGGGCAGGAAATACGCCGATCCGCCGCCCAAGATTACATCCGGCTTCGCGTCGTAAAACATACCGACGATCTCGCTTTTGTCCGCTCTGCGCCGCGTGTGCGCCACGACCGCCGCGGGGGTGGCGTCTTCGATCTCCGCGTCGCTGACGACGCCGAACGATTTGTTCGAGGTTCTGCGGATAAGCTCGCCAAGCGTCTCCTGTCTGGGGTGGTTTAGCGAATCTTTGGCGCGGCTGACATAAACGCCCATAGCGTTCACGCCCGATTTATGACCCGTCATATAGGCGCTCATAGAGTTTGCGCTGTCCGTGGCGATCGAGTCCGTGCCCGAAGTGCCGATAAACGCCATATATGGAAAATCGTCCGTAGCCAGCCGCCCGTTCAGCTTGCCCTCGCTAACGCCTTTTGAGAGGATTCTCGCGCCGGTGCGGTGCGCCACCGACAGCCCGTCGCCGATAAACAATATGACATTTTTGGCTTTGGGGCGGTTTTGGGGCGCGTAAACCGACCAATTGACTTTGGTAGTTTTGCCGAGCGCTTTGACCTCGACGGCGTAGGCGCCCGCCTCTTTGATAAACGCCTCTTTGACGACGAACGAGGATGCGCCAAGGTTGTCCTCGTCGGCGATAAACTCGCCCTTTTTGCCGAAGACGCGATCGTAGCTTTTGCCGTTGATTAGTATCGTAAAATCGCCGCTCTTGATCGGCTTGTCAAACTCGACTTTGAAATCGAACCTGCCGTTTGCGATCATACTCGCCCTGTCGATCGGGTAGATCGTATCCGCGCTCGCGCTGGTCGCGGCGAGGGCGAACGCGGTTAGCAAAAGGGCGCCAGCCGCTTTTACGATCGCTAAGCGGCGCGGTTTTGACGCGCTTGCCTCGTTTGCCGTATCTGCCGCGCTATATGCCGCTTGCTTTTTGCCTATGGCTTTAACGCGCAACTTTAACCCCGTTAAAGCTCTTGGAGCCGAACTTTTCATCGCCTGTTCCTTGTTGATAATTTGCGCGCCTCGCGCCGATTGGCTTTAGCCGCAAGTTGAAGCGTAACGCCATCTCGTCTAGCGGTTATCAATTTCGCGTAAAATCTTCGTAAAGCCGCTTTGCCGCGCAAACAGCCGCCAAAAGGTAAAATAACCGCCGCCAAGTATTGGCGGGCTTTGACCAATAAGCAAATATGACAATAAAGGACAAACGGCTATGAAAGAACCGCCAATGCCAACGCAACAACCGCCAACCCTCTCGCTAATCCCTTCCATACTCCTATCCCTAGCCCTATCCTTACTCCTATCCCTCTCTCTAACCGCCCCTCTATCTTCGGCTCAATCCTCTCCCCCTCCCTACGATCCCGTATTCAACACCTATCCAAGAGGAAAGAAGCTTTACGAAGACTCAATTAAAAACAAGAATCCAGAATCAACCTACGAACTTGGAACATTCTATGTAAACATCAAGGAATACGACAAAGCTATCCTATG
>JAITEA010000023.1 GCA_031282285.1 Helicobacteraceae bacterium | reverse complement strand
GGCGAGTCGGTTACGCCCGCGACATAGACCGATTTGCTTTCGCGATCGACGATCACGGCGTTTATGCCGTCTCTTGCCGCGCCGCCGGTATATGTCGCCGCCATCAGCGGATCGATAATCACGCCGTGGCGCGGATCGTATTTGCCAAGCCTGAAGCCGTAGCCGCTCGCGCTAACCTTGTAGGCGACCTCGACCGGTTGCTTCTTGCCGCCGATTAGCTGGTAGGCAACGGGCTTGGTAAACGCCGCGTCGCCTTTTGCCGTCGTAACGACAAGCTCGCCCGCGCCGTTTACCGACACGCCTTTGGCGCCTTCGATCGCGACGAGCAGATCGCCGACGCGCGCGCCCCTTTCCAGCGTGAAAAGCTTCTCGATCCCGCCGCTTGTCGCCTCCAGCCGCAGATAGATATTAGGCGCGATCGCGCCCATATCCAGCGCGGCGTAGGCGTTCAGCGTTTCGCCGCCGAGCGTCGCGATTTTCGCTTCCAGCGGTTTAAGCGGCGCGATCGTCTTGTAGCCGATAACTTCGCCAAAGGTCGCGATCCCCTCTTGGGCGTAGATTCTGTGGATAATTTTGCCGTCTTTAGCTGCGATCAACGATCCGCTGAAAGTTTTGGCGCCAAAACCATTTTCGCTCTGAATAAATGGCGATACGACTCCGCTAGCGCACAAGCTAAGCGCCAAGATCGCCGTCAGGAAAATAAACCGCATCGGAAGCCTCCTTGCCAGATCAAGCATTCGTTATTCCATAAACGGAATTGCGTTTGCTTGATTGTATATGAATTGCGCCCAAAAATCCATATCGCGGGCGCAAAATAGAACGCTATCAAAGCGGGTGAAATGGCAAAGACGACGCAAACAATCATAGTTATCGCGCTGCTGGCGCAGTCGCTCGCAGCCGAACCGCGCGTTTTGAAGCGGGAGTATATCGCCGCGCCGCCAAACGCCTACGAAAAGCCAGACGACGAGAACGCCCGCGTGATCAGGCGGATTTATCGCAAGATCGATCAAAACGACAGCGGCGCGATCGCGCCAAAGGGCGGCGGCTTTTTTGCCGGCGCGAGTTTCGACTACTTTTCGCGCGATCGCAAAATCGAGGTCAAAACCAATAACGGCGGCGATATCGTCAAGATCGGATCGCGCTACGCCAGAGCCAACGGCGCCACATATTCGACAGACGAGCGCCAAAACGAGGGCGCGGCAAACGCCGAGATCGGCTTTCTAGGCGGCGAGACGCTCTACTACGGCGCGAAGCTGGGGCTGCTCGACGATTTCGCGGAGTTTTCCGTCTTTGGCGGCGCGTCGTTCAAAGACGCCTCGTTCGCGGAGTGCGTTCCCTTCTTGCAGACGGCTTTCGGCGTTGGCTACGAGGATTTTGAGGGCGGGATCGCGCCTGATAACCTCTCGCTGTCGGTGGGCGCGGGTTTGGAAAGGGCGGTGATAAGCGATCGCTTGAGCTTGCGTCTGGCGGTTTTTTACCGCTACCGCGTCTGGCATAAACTGGAAAAGCGCTACGGCGACGAATACTGGAAGGACGGCGAAACGGGCGCGAGTCTTGGTTTTCGCTATATTTTTTACCAATGAAAATAACGATCAACGGGGAGTCGCGCGAGGTCGAGGAGGGCGCGGCGATCGCGAGCGTTATAGCGGCTTTGAATATCGACGAGGCGAAGATAGCCGCGTGCGCGCTGAACGCGCGGATTGTCAAGCGGGAGGGCTGGGCTTGCGAAAAGCTTAAAGAGGGCGATCGGCTGGAGCTGCTTGCGTTCGTCGGCGGCGGCGGCGGCAGGTTCGCGTTTTTGATATAATAGGCGTTGCTTTTATGTTTATGTAAGGATTTGCATGGGCGCGCCAACAGCAAACGACAATCAAAGAACAATTTTTCTAGGAGTGGTGGTCGCCATATTGATTTTGGGGTTTATAACCGAAAAGACGGGAACTATCAAAAACGGCGTCGAATACGCCTTCTACCTGATTTTGGCTTACACGGTTATAACCGCTTTTAACTACTACAAAGCGCGGGCGGAAAAACGCCGCTTGGACGAGAACGCGCGCAAGGTCGAGGAGCAGAGGCGCTTGGAGGAGGAGCGCAGAAGGCAGCGCGAGGAGCGGCTGATGGAGGAGCTTTACGGCAAGAACGCGGGCAAGAAAAGCAAGAAAGACGGCGACGAAAAAGAGCCGGTAGCCGAAGAGATCAAGGGCGAGCATTACGCCAAGATCGTGGCGGCGGCGTTTAAGCGGCTTGGATACGAGGTAACCTACCGCGATATTCACATCAGCGAAGACGACGCGGTGCATCTGATCGCCACCCGCGCCAACGAAATCTGCCTTATTCACTGTTCAAAAAATCAGGGCGAGGTTACGCGATCGGAGATCGAGCTGTTCGCGCTGGATTGCGCCGCTTTCTTTAGACGGCACAAGTTTTGGCAGGACGATGTGCGGTATGTGTTTGCGCTGATGGGTATGATTAGCGAAAAGGCGATCGATTATATAGACGCCGAGCGCAAACGCAATGTGCCGATCGAGTATCGCGTTATCTCCGTCTAAACTTTGCCGGCTCAAGCGCTTGCGCGGTTTCCGCTAGGGCTCAAAAACGCGATCGCGCGATCGAGGATCGGGAGATTCGGAGGTAAGCGTATGAGATTTTGCGTTGCGCGCCTTTTAGAAACGGCGTATTCCGAGCGTTAGGCGTCGTTATGCTTGCCGTCGTTTGCTATACGCTTATGGCTTTAGCCGTCGCGGTTAGCCTTCTAAATTGGGCGGCGGTTTTGGCAAGCCTTCGACTTCGGCGGCAAGGCGGCGGAAGGCATATTTCCACCGTAGCGCTGGTAAATCAAATACTCCTGCTAATCGCCGCTTTGATATCCGAAGGCTCGATCGTTTCCTATTGGCTCCTTGCGGCGCTTGCGCTTACCGACCCCGCGCTATATGGTCTTTTGCGCTTTTTCTTTTTTGCGCTTAGGAATAAACTCCGCGGATCAGCCTAGCCCGCCGTCATAATATTTGCGATAAAATAAAACGCGAAAACGATCTTGAAACAAGGCGCGCCGGTGGGCGATGAATTGGTATGGCAAAAAATCGCGGAAATTGTAAAAGGCGTTTCTCCGGCGATATATGGGAGTTTTAATCCGCCGGTTGATAGCGGCGCGATCGACAAGTTTGAGCGAAAGTTAGGCGTACAACTGCCCGATTCTTTTAAGGCGTATCTGAGAACTTTTAACGGGCAAAAACCGCGCGGCTTGCCGCTTTGCGGATATAACCGTCTCCTGCCGATAAACCAGATTGTACAAACTCGCAAGATGCGAATAGAGCTGTTTAGCGACGAACCGCCGATCGCGTTCCTTGAAGAAAACAAAATCCAGACGACGCTTTGGGATAAACTCTGGATACCCTTTGCGGATTTTGAAGGCTCAAATAGTTTGGTACTGGATTTACACGCGGGGAAAAATGGGAAGGACGGGCAGATTATTTTGCTGTATTCTGGTATCGATATGGAGAGCGACGACGTTGTTATCGCTCCGTCTTTTAGCGCGTTTGGCGAGGAGTTTTTGCGGCGGCTGGAAAACGGCGCGTA
>JAITEA010000028.1 GCA_031282285.1 Helicobacteraceae bacterium | reverse complement strand
AATGCTTATTCTTGACGACAATGCCCGTAAAACAATAGAGGAAAGGTTTTTGTCTCAGCCTACCTTTCATACTAGCGAGGAAATATCAAATTGTTATTCTCACAAAAAAGTTATAAAATAATATGTATATAAATCTAAATAGATTTGGTTACATATATTATGATCCCCACACGGGATGCTGGACGGCTAAAGACGCTATCGATCTCCAAGCAAGAACGCGATGAAATTAAAACTGAATCCTGCGGATTTTTCGCTTCGATCCGCAAATTCTTTGGTTGCGGATAATTTGCTATGTTCAAACTTCCTTCTAATTTAATTGCTAAACTCGTAATCGTGCGTAGCGATCAACGATCGTAGAGATTGGCGCGGTAATTGTTAGCTTCAACTTGAGGCGCTTACAAAAGCAAAAATTGATCATATATAACTAAATAGCGATCTTGATCGTTTCGCAAAGGCAAAAATGCCGATCGCGGCGTTGCAGACGGTTATCTTGGTCAATTTCGCAAGAACAAAATAGCTGATCGAACGCAATCAAAGCCGTTTCAAGCCTTTGGCGCGGCTGAAAACGCGTGGTCAAAACGCAACCGACAGTCACAACGAAGCCAAAAAAGGTTGCTCAAGTTATAATCAATCCGCACTAAAAGCTTAAGGAGAGACAGATGACAGAGTCAGCATTGTATGATCTTTTGAGCGAGCGCCAAGTGCCGGTCGCTCCTTACAAATCGTTTGGGTTCAAAGAGAAGCCCTCCGTCGATTTTTTCCCCGTAGCGTTGAAAATCGAATCGCCCAAAGTGGTTCATAAAAGCGAGTTTGGCGCGGTTAAGCTGAATATAACCAGCAACGAACAGCTTGCGGCGGCAAAAGAGGAGATTATCAAGAATGTGGAGAGCCGCGGCGTGAAGCTCGACGACTCCGATCGTTTTATCGCCACCAAAATGCTGCGCGGCGAGGAGCTGTATTTCGGTATGGTGAACGACGCGGTATTTGGCAAAACGATTCTGTTTGGCAAGGGCGGCGTTTTACTTGAGCTATACAAAGATGTGAGCTATATCTCTTTGGAAGCCGATCGCGCCGAGATCGAACGCGCCATAAGAAGCGCGAAAATCTCCAAACTGCTGGACAATTTCCGCGGCTTGGGCTTCTCGATCGATATCGCGATCGACTTTGCGGAAAAAATTCAGAACTTTATCAAGACAAATCCAACCGTGAGCGAAATGGACCTGAACCCCGTTTTGCTTACCGACGACGGCTTGGTCGCGGTGGACGCGCGCGTATTGTTTGAGGACAAGGGCGCAAGAACGACGCGGCGCAAACGGCACGATTTCTTTGACAATAAAAAAGTCGCCGTGATCGGCGCAAGCTCCGATCCGAGCAAAGTTGGCTACGCGATCGCCAAAAACGCGCTCAGCTTCAAGGGCGAGGCGTATTTCGTCAACGCCAAAGGCGGCGAGCTGTTTGGCAAAACGCTCTACAAAAGCGTTCCAGATCTGCCGAGCGATGTTGATACCGCCGTTATCAGCATACCCGCCAAGTTTATCCTGCAAACCATCGAGGAGCTGGCGCGCAAAAATGTGAAAAATGTGCTGGTCATCAGCGCGGGCTTCAAAGAGGTCGGCGATCTTGATGGCGAGCAAAAACTGATCGATCTGGTGAATAAATACAATCTTAATATGATAGGACCAAACTGTCTTGGCTACTACAAGGGCGACGGCGATCTGAACCTCACATTCGGCTCCAACAATGTGTTGTGCGGCGATATAGCGGTGGTCAGCCAGTCTGGAGCGGTGTTAGCCGCGCTGATGGACAAGGCGTTCCAGAACAAGATCGGCTTTAGCCATATCGTCTCCGTGGGCAATATGGCGGATCTGGATTTTGGCGATCTGGTGGAGATGCTCAACAACGAGCCTTCCTGCAAATCGATCAGCCTCTATGTCGAGGGTATGAACGACGGCAGAGCGTTCCTCGCCGCGGCGCGCAAGAGCAAAAAGCCCATCTACATATTCAAAACGGGCAAGAGCGAAGAGTCCAAAGCCGCGGCGTTCAGCCACACGGGCAACCTCAGCGGCAACTACAAGATGTTCAAAAAGCTGCTGGAATCGGCGGGTTGTACGCTGCTGAACAATATCGAAGCGCTAATCTTCCGCCCGCCGCTAAGCGCCGTGAAAAACGCGCTGATCGTTACCAACGCCGGCGGTCCCGCCTCGATCTTGACGGACTACATCGTCAAGCGCGGCAAGCATATTTACAAGCTGACCGAGGACAATATCAAAGCGCTCGACGCGATCCTGCCGTTTAACTGGCCTAGAGCCAATCCGGTGGATATTATCGGCGACGCGATGAGCGATCGCTACGAAAAGACGCTGGAGATCGTACAGGATTTTGAAGGCGTCGATCTGATCTATGTGGTCGTTACGCCGCAGTTTATGACCGACGGCGATAAGATCGCGGAACTGCTGCTGAAAAAATGGAATAAACCCGTTATTCCTATTATGGTCGGCGGGCACGATCTGCAAAAGGGGATCGATCTGCTCAGAGCCAACGGCATTTTAAGTTTCGACACGCTTAAAGCCGCCACCGATCTGCTCTAACGCCTTTTTGCTCCCTCGCCGCTTTTGGCGGGGGCGCTTTCTATTCGTCTCCGCTTTTTAACGCATTCAAACTTATCCGCGTAGTTTTGGCGCGAGGGCGCAAAAGGCAAACAAAAATTGGCTAAGATCGCGGCAATTAAAGGGGATTGTATGGCGGTTAAGTTTGGCAAATCGGCTCTTTTTACGCTAAAGGCGCTCGGAGTAACGGCGATGATTATATTTATGACGCTTCCGTTGTCGATTGTAGAGGATACGATCGACGACAGAAGCGACTATAAAGCGACGGCGCAATCAAAAATCACCAATTCGTGGGGCGGGCAGATTACGGTTACGCCGCCCGCGCTCTATGTGCCGTTCGCGGCGAAAGAGACGCAAACTTACGAAAACGGGCGGACGGTTACAAAAGATCGCGTATATTACTCTATATACTACCCCAAAGAGGCGAACGCGCATATTCGGGTAACTACGCAGATTAGGAATATAGGTATTTTCAAGGTTCCGGTATTTACGGCGGATATAACAATTGAAGGCTCTTTTGGCGCCGTACCGCTTGTAAAAAACGCGAAACCAGCCGAAGCGTTTGCCGAGATAGCCTTAAGCGGACCTAGCGGCGTAAGGAGTTTCTCGGCTTTTGAGACGCTCTTTAACGGCGAAAAAAGAACGCCAAAGTTTATCAACAATACCGAGGCTGATAAATCGTTTGAATGCGTTTATCAGGAGTGCGCCAAATCGCTGCTTGTCGCTATGCCGATCGACGACAATTTGCCCAACGATTTTAAGATAACCGCCGTGATAAAAGGCAGCGACGCGCTTCATTATATTCCCGTGGCGGACAAGAATACAATACAGATTGTTTCCGACTGGAAAGACCCTAGTTTTTCAGGCGCCTATCTGCCCGACGAAAAAACGATAAACGATCAAGGTTTCGACGCGACTTGGAACATAGCGAATATCGTGCTGATCCCCGATCCGCGCCAACTAAAATTTACAACCTCGTTTATAACCCCGATCGACAACTATCGCAACGCGCTGAGAGGCGCGAAATACGGTTCGCTGTTTATATTGATGACCTTTGCGCTCTTTTTCGCCTTTGAGGTGGCTGGCAAAAAATCTATTCACCCGATCCAATATCTGCTGATCGGCTTTGCTATGGTTATATTTTACTCCCTGCTCGTCTCGTTTTCGGAGTTTATAGATTTCGCCGTTTCGTATCTGATCGCGGCGGCGGCGACTATAACGCTGATAATCGCCTATATTAAGTTTGGCGTATTCAAAAATATACGCGCCAAACAGCTAGGTTTTGTAACGCTTTCGTTCGCGTTTTTATACGGATATTTATATGTACTGCTCCAGCTTCAGGATATGGCGTTGCTGTACGGCTCGATCGGCTTGTTCGCCGCGCTCGCGATCGTGATGTTCGTAACCAGAAATATCGGCTGGTACGAGGAGCAAACCGCCGCTTGAAACCGGCGCGGTAAAGCGGATAAAGTCCATATTCGCTAAAATCGCCGCTTATTTTTCCGCAGAAAAGGACAAGATTATGTCGAGAAAGTGCGCCGTTACGGGCAAAAGCCGTCAGGTAGGCTACAAGGTCAGCCACGCCAACAACAAAACAAAGCGCGTGTTTAATGTGAACCTGCGCGTCGTTCGCATCACGCTGGGAGACGGTTCGACCCGCAAAGTGAAAGTCGCCGCATCCACGCTTCGCACGCTTCGCAAAACCTCCAAATAAGCCTCTCTCCCAAAGGCGCGATCGGGAGAGTCGTTTGTCAATGCGGCGCGGCACAGTTCCAGACTGGCGAACCGAATGCTTAATCGGCTGAAGCGGTTTATGCACTGGCAGAGCGCGTCGCGCCCCGAAGCCAATCCCAGCGGCGAAATATACGCGCATCTGCGCCCGTTCCGCATTCCGCTGATTATGCTCGTCGTCGTTACGATGTTCGGCACGCTGGGCTATGTGGCGATCGACGATATGACGCTGATCGACGCCTTCTACCAGACGGGCATCACCTTTACCACCGTCGGTTTCGGCGAGGTGGCGCCAATATCGTACCCCGGGCGGGTCTTTACCTTCGCGCTGATCGTGCTGGGATTTGCCATCTTTACCTTTTCGCTCGGTATGCTAAACGAGGTTTTGGGGCGCGGCAAACTAATTCATCTTGTCAAGGAGCGATCGATGCTATACAAAGTCGCTAGGCTGAAAAATCATTTCGTCATATTCTTTCACAACGAGTACGCCGCCGAACTGGGCAAACAGCTTCGCGCCGCGCATGTGCCGTTTGTCGTGGTGGACGGCGGCGAAAACTTCGCGAAAGAGGCGGAGGAAAACAAATATCCGTACTACATCAACGAGGCGCCGCACCTAGATAGCGCGATCTTAAAATCGCACCTTTCAAGCGCTAAAGGCGCGATCTGCCTGTCCAAAAATATATCGGACAATATCGCGATGATCAGCTCGTTAAGATTATACGAGCGCGAACTGGGGCGCAAACCGTTTAGAATATTGGCAAGCTGCGAAAATCAAAGCGACGCCGAAAAGCTCAAAAAATTAGGCGCCGATAATGTGGTAAGCCCTACCCGCCTGATGGCGCAAAGGCTCAGTACGATCGCGCTTCGCCCCGAGATGGAAAATATGCTTGAAAGTTTTCTATACCGCCGCGACACGCCGCTGGATATGGAGGAGATCGAGGTGCCGCGCCAAAGCTGGATAATTTTCAAGCGGCTCAAAGAGACGCATCTGCGAGAAATTACCCGCACCAGCATCGTGGGCATAAAGGAAAAAGACGGCAAATTTCTGCCGATGCCAGACGGCGACGCGCAGGTGATGATCGATTCAAGAATGATTGTGATCGGCACAAGCGAGGGCATAGGCTCTTTCAAAAAACTCATTCGCAAAAAAGATAAACCAGAAGAGCTGCGATACATATAACTATGCCGATCTAAACCGCGCAATAAGATAGTTAATCGGCGCGGACTTGCCCGCCCGAACATACCGAAACAAACGGGGGGCAATCTGCCAACCCCCCTACCCTAACCGCGCCGCGTTCGCAAGAGCGGAGCGCCGCGTTTTGCCAAACGCGGCTAATTACGCCCGCGCTTTTTTGGCGATCGTAACGCGCAAGCCGGAGGCGGCGGGACGGACGATCACGCGCTCGCCGGCGGCAAACTCCGCCCCGTTTGGCGCGTCGTACTGCCAGAGC
>JAITEA010000213.1 GCA_031282285.1 Helicobacteraceae bacterium | reverse complement strand
TAGCGTCGTAAAATAGACGAGAGCGATCTTTTTTTGCTATCAGATACCAGCCGCGAATAGCCGAAAAGACAAACAGAATAATAATTAACCAATTTTGAGCGAAAAAGGCGGCGTATTCTGATGGTTCATACGATGCTCTGTCGCTACCGTAAGAGTGTTCCATTATTACTATAGTCGTAAAGTAATAAATCAATAAAAAAACAGCGCCGTTAATAATCAACGCGATATTAAAAAGCGTTTGCTTTTTTGTTTTAGGTATGAACAGCAGCGAAAAAACGGCAAATACAACAAAAATGCCAAACACTAGCTCTTTTTGATAGGTCGCGTAAACGGCGGTTAATAGCGCCACGGCAAACCAAGCGATTTTATCGCTATCCAGCGCCTTTTTATAAACAATCATAAACGCAACAATCGTTATGGCAAGCAGGCGTTCGGGATATATGATCTCCATAAACGCTCTAATCGATCTATTTAGCGAAAGCAGAATAACGATCAGCAAAAAAGCGTTGATATATCGGCTAGTAGTTTTGTCTCTGTCGCTTTGGGCGATAAGATATACCATAGCCCATATCGTCGCGATAAAAGTAATAAGATTGATAAAATAAAAACCCTGCGCGCTAAAGCCGTAGGGTAGAAACCATAAAAGATTATAATCGGTATTGGCAAGCGGAAAAAATCTGCCGTCGCTTCGCGGCGCGTGATACAAAAAGAAGTCGTCTAGGCTTATTGGAATATGAAATCTTCCCTCCTGATTAAAGGTGAAGCCCGCCGAGACCATAATACCGTATGCCGCGCAAATAATCAAAACGGCGATCGCAGCGCGATATATCAATAACGCGGTTTTTTCATTATTGAAATACGCGCGTAAATCTACGGCGAACGCCGCGCTTGAATATCGTTTTAGCGCGAAATAGATTAAACCAATCAAAGAGGCTATAAACCCAAGCAGAGCGATTACGGCGATAGCGCAGCCAAGCGCGTTAGCTTTATGTATTTTTAATTTAACCGGCTCTACAATATCCAGATCGCTATTTATATTTTGCGAAAACTCTACAACGATCTCCTTTGCCGCCTTTGGAATATTAAAGGTCATATTAACTATATCGGCAAACCCGTCGTCTATATACGGCGCACTTTTATCCGCGTAGGGATTGCGTAACGCTAACGCGATCGGCTCGCCGTCGGCGTATATAGTAGCGATTACGCCGTCGGGCGAAGCGGAGGCGGTTTGCCTATATTTATAAACGCCAAAATGAAACTCTCCGTCTTTGCGAAAAGAGAATATTTTATTGGCTTTAATAACCATCCGCAAGCCTTGATCGTCTAGCTGCGACGGATGAAAATCTTTATTGTCGATAAAATAGCTTTTGCCCGCGCTGCGCTCGAAATATTGCGATCGCAACGCCTCGCAAGCCAGATAGCCAAATATTGCGGCGCATATCAACGCTATAGCGCCAAGCGAAAACGGATTAAACCTGAAGCGAATCTTGCCCATTCTCTTTCCTTTGCGTCCTAAATACAAAAAATCGCTGTCCAATATAATTCAAGGCGGTAAATATACACATACCCACAAACATCGCTATATTATCTCTAGCACTCTGTTCAAAGCCGCTAAGCAGATAATAGATTATTGGCTTCGCAAGCGAATAAGCGATAAAATAGCAGATCGCGATATTGAGCGCAAAAAGCGCGATCGCCCTGTTTGAGCGCTCTTTGTTTTCAAAGGTCCATCGCTTATTCGCGAAATAACTAAATACGCTGGCAAGCAGATAACTGCTGGCGGACGAGAGCCAGTAGCCGCACCCCGCGAGATTGTACAGCCCAAACATAATCGCCGCGCCGATAAGTACATTTGCGTAACCCACGATCGCGAATTTAACTATGGATTTATGAAAAACAAGCGATCTGATTTTATCTCTCATATTCAAGCCTCAACCGCGCGTAGCTTGTTATGGGCGCATAGTCTTTAACCGACGCGTCTAGGATCATATCGAGTTCGCTTGAGTTTAGATCGGGATGCGCTATGATTTCGATTACGCCCTCTTTCGCCGCTCTAACGCCGTATTTTATCGTATCAACATCCATCATACCCGTATAGCCGACGCCAATAACGGCGTCGTTAGTTTTCAGCGGTTTTGGAATATGTTTCGCGTTAATTTTGGTAAAGAGGTTAAGCAGGGCTATTTTTACAAGATTAACCGGATATTTAACGGTAAATATTTTATTTATGCGCGGCGTAATATACGCGCTTTCGTATTGCGTTCTAATAAATGGAATCTGGTACTCGTTTGCGAGCTTTGCGGCGATCTTAAAAATCGGCGGAATGGCGTGCGTATGCACATGCGAATCGATATGATCGACGCGGCAGACGCTCTTTGCAAGCTCTATCTGCGCGCGAAACTCGGCTTCGACGGCTTTTTGGAAACTTTTGCCGCCCGATCTTAACAGGATACCGACAAAACCGCGTTTGAACGCGCCGTTTTTATCGGCAAGCGGCGAATCGGCTATTAATGCTTTGCCTTCGACAATATTTAAATGAACGCCTACGCTAAGATCGCCGCAGCGTCTTATAATATCGATCGCTTCGTCAAAATATTCGCCGTTTACCATCAGGCTAGCGCTAGTTAAAACGCCGTTTTTATATCCCTCTTCTATCGCAGCGTTGCGCGAACGGCTTATGCCGAGATCGTCGGCATTGACGATCAAAACTTTGCTCATTTTTGCTTGCGAATCACAAAGTGAGGGCGGCGTTTAACCTCGTTATAGGTTTTAGCGAGATATTCGCCCAAAACGCCCGTGGTTAAAAGTTGTACGCCCGCGCAAAATAGAACAATACACACCGTGGAAGCCCAGCCCTGTACCGGATCGCCAAACATCAGTTTGCGAACGACGATAAAAATAACCGCGCAGATCGACAACACAAATAGCGTAATGCCTAGTATCGAGGCGATCGCGAGCAGTTTAGACGAAAAGGCTACGACGCCGTCAAGCGAATATAAAAACAGCTTTCTAAACGACCACTTTGTATCGCCCGCGGCGCGGCTTCGATTTTCGTAATGAAACCATTTTGTTCTGAAGCCGATCCATTGAAATATGCCTTTAGAAAACCGGTTTCGTTCGCTAAGCGACAAAACGGCGTCGACATACTGCCGCGACATTAGACGAAAATCGCCCGCGCCGTCTATAAACTCCATATCGGAAAGCTTGTTTATGAGGCGATAAAACGCGCGGCTAAGCGCCGATCGCAGCTTGGAATCGCCCTTTCTTGTGCGTATCGTTCCCGCGCAGTCGTACTCGCCGTCCTTAAGCGCCTCAAACATCGACGGCAACAGATCGGGCGGATGCTGCAAATCCGCGTCGAGCATAGCGATAAAATCGCCGCTTGCCGTCTGCAAGCCCGCTAGCATAGCCGCCTCTTTACCAAAATTGCGGCTGAAAATGGCGTAATGGACGCGATCGTCTTTTTCGCTCAGCGCCTCGATAATTTTCGGCGTTTCATCGGTAGAACCGTCGTCGATAAAAATAAACTCGGCGCTAACGCCGAACCGCTCCATCGCCTTAACGGCGGCGCATAGCTCCTCGTAAAAAAGCGGAATCGTATCTTGCTCGTTGTAGCACGGCGCCACAAGCGACAAAACTACGCCGCTGGGGGGGGGGGGGTAAACCGCGCCAGCGGTTTCTCCGCTTCGCAATTTAGATCGATTGTTTTGCAATGCTTCTCCATAACTTAAACGCAAGTATAGCAAACGCGCTTAATACGGGCTATAAACTGCAACGGGGCGCTTTATGCTTTAGCGCGTTTTCCACAAAAGCCAAAATCGCGCGGTTTGGATTTTGCAAACGGCTGGTAAATTCGGGGTGAAACTGTACGGCAACAAACCACGGGTGATCGCGCAGCTCTATAGCCTCGATCAGCCCTCTGGCTTCGCCGCTTACGATCATACCCGCGTTTTCAAAAGCCTCGCGATATTTGCCGTTCGCCTCGTAGCGGTGGCGGTGCCTTTCGTGTATCTTTTCCGCGCCGTCGTAAGCCTTCGCCAGTTTTGTACCCGCTTTCAGATTGCACTCGTACTCGCCAAGCCGCATCGTGCCGCCCATCGGGCTTTGGCGCGTGCGAATCTGTTTATCGCCGCTTTGGTCGATAAACTCGTCGATCAGATAGATAATCGGCTCCTTCGTCTCCCTGTCAAACTCCTGCGAGGCGGCGCCTTCGATACGCAAAACATTGCGCGCAAACTCGATCATAGCAAGCTGCAAGCCAAGACAGATGCCCAGAAAGACCTTGCCGTTTTCTCGCGCGAATCTGATCGCCCTGATCTTGCCCTCCACGCCGCGAGAGCCAAAACCGCCCGGCACCAGCACGGCGTCGGCGCTTTTCAGCGCGTTTTGCGCCTCTTGCGCGTCGGCGCTTTCCAGCGCTTCGCTGTCGATCCACTTCAGCAAGATTTTGGCGTCGTTATGCGCGCCGGCGTGAATGAGCGCCTCGATCAGCGATTTATAACTCTCCTTAAGCTCCAGATATTTGCCCACAAAGGCTATCGTAACCTCGCGCGAAGGCTCCAAGATGTTTTTGACAAGCCGTTTCCACTCGCGCAGATTGGGTTTGAGATCGCCTAGTTCAAAGGCTTTGGCGATCGGTTTTAATAAGCCGTCCTCGTAAAACTTCAGCGGCATCTCATAAACGCTTTTGGCGTCGATCGCTTCGATCACGCAGTCGGCTTCCACATCGCAGGCTTCGCTTAATTTGCGCTTCATCTCCTTAGGAATCGACTTTTCGCTTCTTAGCACCAGCATATCGGGCGACAGACCGATGCGTCTTAGCTCCTGAACCGAGTGCTGAGTCGGCTTGGTTTTAAGCTCGTCCGCCACCGCCAGATACGGCAAGAGCGTTACATGGATATTGAAAACTTTGCTTTTTAATCGGTGTTTAAGCTGTCTGATCGCCTCGTAAAACGGCAAGCCCTCGATGTCGCCCACCGTCCCGCCAAGCTCCACGACAAGCGTGTCGGCTTCTTTGCCCGCTATCTTGATCCGCCTGATTATCTCGTCGGTGATGTGCGGCACGACCTGAATCGTCTTGCCCAGATAGTCGCCGCGCCGCTCCTTTTCGATCACGGTTTGATAGACCTGTCCCGTGGTGAAGTTGTTGCGCTTTGAGAGCGTCGCGTCGATAAACCGCTCGTAATGCCCCAAATCAAGATCGGTTTCGCCGCCGTCGGCGGTTACGAAAACCTCGCCGTGCTCGAGCGGGCTCATCGTGCCCGGATCGACGTTGATGTACGGATCGATCTTGAGCATAGACACATTTTGGTTGGCGTTGCGCAGGAGCGCCGCCACGCTCGCGCTGGTAACGCCCTTGCCAAGACTTGAAAGCACGCCGCCCGTTACGACAATATAATTGGTCATTTTGAGCCCAATCCACACAGAACTTAAGAAGGAATGCATTCTAGCCAAGAGGCGATTAAGCCGTTTTCGCTAACATTCGCCAGTCAAAACCCCGAACGAGGCGTCAGCGCGTTTGCGGCGTGTATAAATTGACGGAAAGCGGGTGATTTTTAGTGCCGGGAGTAAGAGTAAAAGATAACGAATCCTTTGAGGAGGCTTACCGCCGCTTCAAAAAACAGGTCGATCGCAACCTGATCGTAACCGAAGCAAGAGCGCGCAAGAACTTCGAGTCCAATGTGGAAAAGAAGAAAAAGCGCAAGATCGCTTCCCGCAAGAAGCAGCTCAAAAGGCTTGGTATGATGCGCCGCTACGAATCCCGCCTCTAGCGGCTTTTCGGCTAAAGCAAACCTTTAGCCGAATCCATTTGGCGCAAATCGCGCGTTTGATAAAATACCCTCGCAAAAACTAATCGACAGCTACGGATCGCAAGGTTTTAAGATGCTGGATAATCTGCTCTATTTTAGTCTGCTCGCGTTACGCGCCGCGTTGAGAGCCGCGCCAAAGTTTATCGTTCGGGCGACGGCGTTTTGTCTGGCGCGATCGGCTTATTATATCGATCGCAAACACACGGCGATCATTCACAAAAATCTGGAGTTTTTTCTAGGCGATCGATATGACCTTGCGGCGCGAAAAAAGATAGCCAAAGCGGTATATTATCGCTTCCTAATCTATCTATTCGATATGCTTGCCTCTCGCGGCGGGAATCTAAACCAATTGCGGGCGATGGTAAGCGTTGAAAACGAAGCGATACTATTAGAGGCTATAAAAAACGGCGAGAGGATTATTCTATTAACGGGGCATTACGGATATTGGGAGCTGGTCGCGCAGTATCTTTGCGCGACTTACCGCCCTTTTGTTGCAATCGGTCAGAAGCTGCGTAATTCGCCTAAACTTACCGCCGAATTGAAACGCTATCGGGAGCGATCTGGCTTGGAGGTTATAGAGAGAAAGGGCGCTATGCGCGCAATAGCTAAAGCGTTAAAAGAGGGCAAGATCGTGGGGTTTCTGCCCGATCAGGCGACGCAAAACGGCGTGAAAGCCAAACTCTTCGATCGCGATCTTGTTTGGCTGGATAGCGCCTCGAGGCTGGCTAGGCAGTTTGGCGCGATCGTTATCCCCTGTTTTATAACTACGAGCGATTTCAAGCGCTACTCGCTGTTTTTTATGGAGCCTCTGCGCCCCGATCTTAGCGCCGATAAGGAGCGCGATATAGAGCGTATGGCGGCGCTGGAGGCGCTCAGCCTGCAAAAGGCGATCGAGCGCAA
>JAITEA010000021.1 GCA_031282285.1 Helicobacteraceae bacterium | reverse complement strand
AAAAGAGCCGAATAAAATCGTTTTTTTGAAAAACCGTAAACCTACCCTTGTCGGGGGCGAAGCGGAGAAACCCCCCTCTATCCCCCCCCCCTTATCGGGGGGCGAAGCGGCGCGGAACGCGACGCTCGCATAGGGAACAAGATGGATACCTGCCTTCCTCCGCGCCGACACGAGCGCAAGCGCTCTGCCGCTTTGTCGCGTGAATGACGAGAACCCCCCTTGTTGGGAAGCGAAGCGGCGATCACATAGGGAATTGTCGTGGCGGGTGCTAAGTGGGAAGGACGAAACGAGGGGCGGTAAAATTAGACCCGAAGGCGCGCATTCTGAAGTATCAGAGCGCTGGCGCGGCGGGCGATAAGCGCTAAAATCGCGCGATGTATTTAGATCGTTACAGCTCGCAGGTAATTGACGAAAGCGATATCGAGGCGGTTTGCGCCGCGCTAAACAGCGGCGTTTTGACGCAGGGCGCGGCGGTGGAGGCGATTGAAAAGGCGCTATGCGAATATACGCTCGCCGCGAGCGCGATCGCCGTATCCAGCGCGACCGCCGGTTTGCATATCGCCTATCTGGCGGCTGGGCTGGGCGCGGGCGACGAGATTATCGTGCCAGCGATCACCTTCGCCGCTACCGCCAACGCCGCGCTCTACTGCGGCGCGAAACCCGTTTTCGCCGATATTTCGTTTGACGACGGGCTAATCGATCCGCGCTCGATCGAGTCGCTGATTACGCCCAGAACCAAAGCGATCGCGCCCGTGCATTACGCGGGCAGCCTCTGCGATATGAAGGCGATCGGCTGCATCGCGGCGCGGCATAATCTGATCGTGATCGAGGACGCAGCGCACGCGCTGGGCGGCTTCGACGCGGCGAACAAAAGCGCGGGGACCTTTGGCGCGATGGGCGTTTTCAGCTTCCACCCCGTCAAACCGATCACGACGGGCGAAGGCGGCGCGGTCGTAACCGGCGATCCCGAAACGGCGCGCAAATTGCGGCTTTTGCGATCGCACGGCATCGAGCGGGGCGGGGCGGCGGAGCAGGATATGACCGCGCTTGGTTTCAACTACCGAATCGGCGATATCAACTGCGCGCTTGGCGCTTCGCAATTAAAAAGGCTAGATAGCGCGATCAAGCGGCGCGAAGCGATCGCCTCGCTCTACGATCAAGCTTTCGCGCGAAACGAACGGATTACGCCGCTCAAAACGCCCCAAGCGCGGCACAGCCGCCATCTGTACCCGATACTGCTAGATCGCGCCGTCGATAAGGCGAAACTATGCGCCAAACTGCGCGAAAGAAATATCGGCGCTCAAACGCACTATAAACCCGTTTATCGCCACTCGTTTTACCGATCGCTAGGCTATCAAACGCCGCTGCCAAACGCCGAAGCCTTTTACGAAGCGGAACTCTCTATCCCCTGCCACGCGGCGCTAAGCGACGACGAGGTATATAGCGTAATCGAAGCCCTTAACGCATTATGAAATAATGTATAATAACTCAAAGATAAAAAACGAACCTTGACAAAAAGTGTAAAAAATGTATAATTTAACAAGCAACAAGCAACAAGCAACAAGCAACAAGCGGAAAGTTTGTTATATCGTTAGATTTTGAGCTTATGTGGGGAATGAGGGACAAACACACTGTTGAAACATACGGCAAAAATGTTGCAGCCGTTCATACGGTGATTCCCAAATTATTAGAAAAGTTCGGTCAATATCGCATCCACGCTACATTTGCCACGGTCGGACTGATCTTTTTTGAGAGTAAAAACGAGTTAATCGAAAACATACCCGCAAACAAGCCTAAATATTTTGACGATAACTTATCGCCATATAATGGATATTTTAGCAAAATCGGCGAAACGCGCGACGCATACCACTACGCGCCGCAGCTTATAAAAAAGATACGGGAATATCCCGATTGCGAAATAGGTACGCACACATTCTCACACTACTATTGTCTCGAAGGCGGTCAGACAATACAAGAGTTTGAAGACGATTTAAAAAGCGCTATAAGGATCGCTGAAAAAAGAGGCATAAAGTTATTGTCATTGGTATTCCCGCGCAATCAGTTTAACGACGAGTATATAAAAGTCTGCAATAAGCTTGGCATAATCTGTTACAGAGGCAATCAACGCTCTTGGCTATATGAGGCTAGGAACAACAAGGACGAGAGTTTATTCAGACGGTTATTAAGGTTTGTCGATTCATATATTAACCTTTCGGGACATAATTGCTACGCTGACAGTTTCTTGAAGAAAAATCTTCCGATCGATGTTCCAGCGAGCAGATTTTTAAGACCCTATTCAAAAAAACTAAAACTATTGGAGGGCTTACGGCTGAAAAGAATCAAGAGCGATATGTTATACGCCGCGAAAAACCAAATGACATATCATCTGTGGTGGCATCCTCACAATTTTGGAGTTAATCAAACAGAGAATTTTCTGTTTTTAGAAAAGATATTGCAACACTATCAAAAGCTCAATAGAGAGTTTGGTTTTAAAAGTTATACTATGAGCGAATTGACAAACGAGTTAAGCGGTGTGCGATAAACGAATTGTTTTGCTTGGAGGCGAAGGATTAACGACAGATATTGTTTTTAACGCAATCAATGATCGATTTGGCATAATCGCCGCCATAATTGAAGACAAGGAAGACAAAAAAGAATTTATAAAGCGCAGGATCAATAAACTGGGTTTGTTCGCTGTTAGCGGTCAGATTTTATTTCAACTATTTATATCAAAGCCATTACGCCGTCTCTCAAAATACAGAATCGATCAGATCATTAAAGAAAACTCGCTAAAAACAATAAGTATACCAGATGAAAAAATAAAGAGAGTTAAGTCCGTTAATTCAGATACGGCGATCGAACTGCTAACGCAAATAAATCCCGATCTTATAATTGTAAATGGTACTCGAATAATCTCAAAGAATGTAATCGCGTCGGTAGGTTGCAAATTCATCAATACGCATGTAGGCATAACGCCGCAATACCGCGGCGTTCATGGGGCATACTGGGCTCTGATCAATAACGATATAGACAATTGCGGCGTTACAGTACATTTTGTTGACGGGGGCATCGATACGGGGAATATAATATATCAGCATACGATTGTCCCCGCGAAAGACGATAATATCGTAACCTATCCTTTCTTGCAATTAGCCGCGGGCGTTAAATTACTGCGTAACGCCATCGAAACATATTTTGAAAACGCTATTGTCGTCCAAAACAAATCCAACAAAAGCCGCCTATGGTATCACCCTACAATATGGCAATACATATATAATAGAATAATCAAAAAAGTAAAATAAATTGAGGCTGCTGGCGATAAAGACGGGGTTTAACTCCAAGAATGAATAACTCGGGATTTGCCGTCTCTTCGCAAAAGCGTTAATAATTTAAGATTCAAATCGTTTTTGGCGGATATTATGGCGGGTGGTGGCGGCGGCGGCAAACTCCGTTACGATCTTAAGGCGATAATAGAGGCAAACCGCCCCGTAGGATTGGCGCGCCGATAGGAGAAAAAATCGTCGTTTTCATATGTACATAGCGGCATCGTTTCGATATTGCGATCTAAAACGCCGATCGCGTTTAATTGCAAACGGTTGGCAAGCGGCAGATCGAGACGATTATCCTTTAAGGCGATCCGCAGGTAATCGGGCAGTTTTCGCCATTCGTTTTTTACCGCGTCCTTTACTTCGTAACATTTGCCGCAGATCGCCGGAGCGATACCGGCGATAATATCGCTTGGTTTTGAGCCGAAACGATCGCGCATAGCCTCGATCGTTTTTACGGCGATCAGCGCGGCGCTTCCGCGCCAGCCAGCGTGCGCGGCGCCGATAGCGCGATTGACGGGATCGAAAAACAGAAGCGGAACGCAATCGGCGCTCAAAACGGCGAGCGCGATATTGGGCTGGTTTGAGATCATCGCGTCGCATTCGGGCGGCGTTGGCGGCGGCTTATCGATCAAGACAATCCGATCGCCATGAATCTGATTCATATAAACGACGCAATCGACGCCAAGCTCCCGCGCTATGATCGCGCGGTTAATCTCGACCGATCGCGGATCGTCGCCCACATGCAAAGCGGCGTCGAGACTCTCATACGGCGCGAGGCTAACCCCGCCGCCCCTTGTGGTTACAAGGCTGGCGACGGACGGCAGATTACGGAAACAATCAAAGCGCAACATAACCGCCATTATATTAAGCCCCGCCTTTATAACCAAGTAAGTTGCGATAAAATTAAGGCGGCTGTATTGTTGAAAGCAAAGAGGCGAATGTCTAGCGAGCGTAAATTGTGCTGTATTTTTTCTTTTCCAGACGCTGAAACGGCGGCAAATAATTTTGACTTTGAAGTTGTCGAAAGATACGGAAACGCTTACAAAAATTGGCGCGGAAAAGTTATCCATCATCTGCATACTTGGGACGACGGCGGGCGAGCGCTTATTCGTTGCAGAAAATGCGGGGCGCTGTTTTTGCGCCAAGATTCCGAATATCGCGGAACATACGGCGGCGACAGCTACTATACAGACCTGTTTTCCGTGAAAAATCGTAACGAGGCGATCGCCTACAACAAAAAATACGACGGTTACGCCATTGAACGGGAGTACAAGGGCGCCAAGATATGGAATTCCAACGCCGGCTGGCGGTGGAATATGACGCAAGATAGCCAATAAACGATCGGCGCGACTAACGCGGGCTGAAATTACGGCGCCCGCTATCCACAACGCGTTGCCGCCAAGCGGATTTTGGCGGACTTATATACGCGTTTGCCGCGGCGTTACGCGGCGTAGTTTTAAGCGCGCCTTTGGCGTTTTATCCGCTGTTTTGCCGCATATATTTTTCGCGCCGTTAAAGCGCCTATAGTTAATTTTGTCGCGTTGAGATTATGGGTATTCAAGACAAACTGATATAATTGCGCGATTATGGAAGCTGGATTTAATTTTTCCGAATACGCGCAAGCG
>JAITEA010000152.1 GCA_031282285.1 Helicobacteraceae bacterium | reverse complement strand
GGGCTAGATGTCGGAGCTGGAGATTTTTGCGTACATGAGAAATATTATGATAATGGCTGGGTAACGCTAAATGAAGGCTATAATTCTTTTGATGAAATGTGCGCTGGCGGCTGCGGACCTTCATGCGAACCAATGAAGCGAAAAAAATAGCGAAATAACAAACAAAACGAAGAGGCAAACATGTTAAGAGCGGTTTTGATTGTATTGGCGGCTATAATCGTATTTACGATCGCAAACGACGAAACGCCGCCAGATGGCTTAAACAAGAACCAAACAAATCTACTGCTTAAGGGATATATAACGGGTTCGTATAACAAATTAGAACCAATTAACGCTAGTAAAATATCTCAATACGATTTTGCTCCTTTGTTTATCCAAGAGGATAGCTTTATGGGCTGTTATCTAGGCTATATTGGCGCCGATTTCTGGCGGCTTCATATTACATTTGACGAGATCAAAAAGATCGCGCCGCTTAAATATAGCGCAAAAGGCAAAACGATGACAAAGGGTAACTATTGCGATTTTGAGGGCGAGATCGCGATCGATCGGGCGTATAGATACAAAGAACCTAGCGTCGGGTTAGACGGCGAAATGGAAGGTTTGGTCGCCGACGAGGGCGTAATATTTGCTAAAGTTATTTTGCGCGAAAATGATAAACAAAAAGGCGGCGGCGTTTTTCAAGGCGATCTGATGACAAATTGGTATATCGACGCAAACAATACTTTACGCTATGACAACATAGAGTCCTACTCGGACAGTTTTGCAAACAATCAGTTTCTTGGCGTATGGACAAGCTATAAAACGGGAGCGCAAAAACGCGTAGCGTGGGGACAGTATAGCATACCGGCAAGCGGCGATCTGGATTTAAGCGCGTGTTGTTTTGAAGTGAACGCAAAATATATCAACAATGGCTGGCAAACCAAAAAAGTTAAGGTATTCGCTTGCGATTGGCGCGACAATTGCGAATATGTTATGAGAGAAAGCTATTGTTATCCATTGCAATGGCGAAAAAAATAGCGCGAGATTAAAAGAGCGGCAAAAGCCTAATTGAAAAAGCGCTAGATTTCGCCATTCAAAGCGGCGAGAAAACACGATAAAGGCGTGCGGTGCGAGCGGATTTTGCGGAAAAACTAGAGAAGCTGATCGAGAAAAACGCGGAGGATTTCGCGGTTTCTCGGCTGTTCAAAGAGGAGCGCGCCTACTACTATGAGACGCTTGCGACCCGTTTTTCGCCCTCGCACCCGCGCGCGTTTTTGGTTCAGCACGCGAGGGCTATCGAGGAGTTTATCGCCGCGTTTTACCGCTTCGCGCTGCGCGGGCATTTTGGCGATTACGCGCCGCCGCTAAGCTCGCTGCCGATCGCCTTTATCGCGCTTGGCAGTTTCGGCAGGGAGCAGTGCGCGCCGCATTCGGATATAGATTTGATGATTGTATATAAAGAGTCGGCGGGCTACAACCTGAAACCGCTGATCGAGCGCGTCTTTTATCTGGCGTGGGATTCGGGCTTTCATCTGGGGCAGCGCGCGCACGAGTTAAGCGAACTTGAATCGGCGGCGAGCGGCGATATTACGATCAAAACCGCTATGCTAGAGGGGCGGTTTTTCTGCGGATCGCGCCTTTTGAATGTGGAGATTGAAACCAAGCTGAACAAGATTCGCTTGAGCGATCGCAACGAATATATCGCGCAAAAACTTGAGGAGTACAACCTCCGCCGCGCCAAACAGCCCATCGCTATGGAGCCGAATATCAAAGAGAGCGCGGGCGGTCTGCGCGACGCGGACGCGCTGTTTTGGGTGGCGCGCGCGCTGCACGGCGTATCGAGCGTGAAAGACCTCGCAGGCAGATTGATCGACGAGGAGGATTACAAGGAGCTTCATCAGGCGCTGGAATCGCTTTACCGCGTCCGCATCGCGCTGCATCTGCTCGCCAAAAAGCGCTCGGACACGCTGCTCTTTCAGTATCAGCGCGAGGCGGCGATTATGCTTGGCTACGAGGATACCAAAACGCGCAAAGCCGAGCGGTTTTTCCTCCAGCGGGTTCTGGGCGCGTTAAAGACGATCAGCCGTTGCTGCGAATACTATCTGGCGAAACTGGCGCTGGCGGATCGGATCGCGCCAAACGCGATCGCCGCGCCGTTTGACGAGCGGCGCGAAACGCTCAAAAATCTAACGATACGCGCGATCGACGCTCCGCTTGACGCGGATTACGATATTTCGTTTCTGATGGCGCTGCGCCGCGCCGAGGGCGCTAGGTTGGGCTTGTCGATGAAACAGTTGATCAAGGCGATTTTTGAGCGCCCCGATTGCTATAAGATCGTCGCGGTTTTTGATCTGGCGGGCAAACTTGACGCGCTCTTGCCGCCGCTTAAAGGGGTGGTAAATCTGGCGCAATTTGACGGCTATCACGCACGCCCCGTAGATGAACACTCCGTTTTGACGCTTAAGTATATGTGCCTGCTGGAAGGCGATCTGAAGGCGCTTTTCGACTCCCTAAACGCCGAGGAACAGGCGCTGTTGCGCTTAGCGGCGCTGCTGCACGACTGCGGCAAAGGCGGGCGGCGCGATCACAGCGAAACGGGCGCGACGATCTTTCGCGGTTTTGTCAAGGCGCTGGGCTTTCGCGCCGAGTCTATCGAGCGCGGGACGCTGCTGATCAAAACGCACACGCTGATGAACGCCGTCGCCCGATCGCGCGATATTTACAGCGATCGCGTCGTTTTCGCTTTCGCTTCGCGGCTGGGATCAAAGCCGCTCGTTACAATGCTCTACCTGCTCACCGTCTGCGATATGAGCGCGGTCGCTTCGGGCGTATATACGCCGCTTGCCGCCGAGCTGCTGCGCGATCTGTACTATAGGGCGATCGACGCGCTGGACAAAGACGATCAGATCGACGAGGCGGCGGCGCGCGCGCGCAAGGAAAAGCAACTGGAGGCGTACGACGGCTTCGCCGCGCTGGCGCCTTCGCTTAAGCGGCGTATTCTGGGCATCGATTCGGCGCTGTTTTTTCTGAAATACAAACCCTCCGAAATCGTCGAGATCGCCAAAAGAGCCGCCGCGACCAACCGCGTCGGATTTACGGCGACCGGCTCTCCCGCGCTGACGCTGGAGGCGATCAGTAAAGCGCCTTTTAATCTAGGCTGGCTGCTTGGCAAACTAAGCCGTTTCGATCTGGGCGCGATGGATATATTCAAGCTATTCGACGGCGCCAAGATGTTTAGAACATTCTTTCGCAAGCCTTACGACGAGCCAATCGGCGATCTTGCCGCGCTGGTGGAAAGCGCGCTGGATATGAGCAAGGCGATGAAATACCCGCGCCCCGTTATCAAGAAAAAGGAGATCGAGATCGATTGCGATCACTCGCCGACCTACGCGCGAATGAGCCTCGATACGCCCGATCAGCAGGGGTTGATGGCGTTTATTATCGACGTGTTTGATCGGCGCGGTATCGATGTCGCCGCCGCCAAGATCGCCACGATCAAGCGCAGGGCAAACAATCTGTTTTTGATCGAAAAGACGCGCAACTTCAACGCGGAAGCGATTATCGC
>JAITEA010000136.1 GCA_031282285.1 Helicobacteraceae bacterium | reverse complement strand
GCTTTGGTTAAATCCTGTTTTACGCCTAAACCGTCTCTGTACATTGTTCCGATCCAATACAAAGAACCGTATCGTTTAGTTTTATCAAACGATATTTGAAACCATTCAAGGGCTTTCTTGTAATCTTTCAGGGCGTCTTTATACAGAAGCCCTAAAGCGTGAGCGGCGTCTTTGTCTCCCATAGTATGCGCGATCTCGTACCATTTGATAGCTTTGGGGTAGTCTTTAAGCGTTTGTTTATAAAGCAACCCTAAAGCGTAAGCCGCGTGTTTATTATTTCTTTCATTGTTTGATTTTTCAAACCATTTTACGGCGTTTGGATAATCTTTAAGCGTATCTTTGTATAAAAGCGCGAGATCATAAGCCGCCTCTTCGTCTCCCATCTTATGAGAGATCTCGTACCATTCAATGGCTTTAGGGTAGTCTTTATCTATATTTTTGCTGATTCTTGCCAATCCTAAAGCGCCGTAATGGTTTCCGTCTTTATACGCCTTTTCGTACCAGATTTTGCCGTTTTTGTGATCGCCCAGATAATCGGAATATAGCGATCCTGCGCCAAAGGCGCAATCCGTATTGCCCCTCTCATAACATTTCTTGTACCAATACAACGCCTTATCATAGTCTTTGATTTTATCAATATAAAGACCCGCTAATAAGAAAGGCGTATACTTATCCCCTCTTTCTGAAGCCATCTCAAGCGCTGGTCCGTCTTCGTACGCTCTTAGTCTTGGATCGGCGGCAAAGGCGTTGATGCTGAATAATAAGAGAAGCGACGCCGAAAGAAATAACAAGCGCTTCATTGACGAATCCTTTGGGGATGGATTCCCGCCTTCCTTCGCGCCGACACGAGCGCAAGCGCGCTGCCGCTCCGTCGCGGGAATGACGGGAAGGGATGCGGGAATGACAAAGGGGATCAATACATCGTCTCGCTGGATTTAAGCTCCGCCACGCCTCCGTGGGGGCAGGTGATCATGCCTTTACCGACAATAACGAAATAGTTAGCCATTTAACGCCTTTGACGCAATTAAAATCTGATTGCGCGATTATAATCAAACAAAGATTATAAAACGCTAAACTTTAGCGTTTAACCCGAAGCGCCGCCGAAATCCGCAAAGACGGCGTTTTAGAAGCGATCCAATCGCCCCCCGTCATTCCCGCGCTCCGCCGCAATGCGATACGCGAAAACGGTCGCGGGTCAAAAGGGCGAGATCGCGTCGATCAGCCTCGTCCCCCAGCCCTGCTTGGCGTTTCGCTGAATATCGCCTTCGGTGCGGTAGGAGATTTTCGCGTCGGCGATATACGACGAGTTGATCGTGTTGTTTTGCATAATGTCGTCGGGGCGCACCACGCCGCTGATCTGAATGATCTGCTTCTCGTTTTCCAGCATAATCTCGCGCCGCCCCTCTATAAAATAGTTGCCGTTTTGCATCACCTTGATAATCCGCGCGCTGATCGTCGTAATGAAGTTTTCCGTCCTCGTAGCCGTCCCGCCGCCGCTAAACTGGCTGGAGCTGTCGCTTTTGAAGCCGAAACCGATCGCGCCGTTAACGCGGTTGGCTACCTTCTCGCCGTTCTTGGAAGTTCCCGCGTAGCTGATCGCGCCCGGGGCGAACTCGCTCTCCTGCGAACGGTTTAACTGCCGGTTGGCGCTGGAGCTGCTTTGCGATCGCTCGTTGATCAGCACCGTTACGATATCGTTTACGCGCATAGCCTTGCGGTCGGAAAAGAGCGGATTGTCGCCGCGCCCAAAGAGGCTGCCAAGATTGCTAAGTTCCTCGTCCTCGCGGGAGGGCGTCTGCTGGACATATTCGGGCGGCTTGAAGTCAATCTGCGGATCGAGCGCGCCCGCGCATCCCAGAAGCGCCAAAGACGCAATGATAACGATCGTTTCTTTTGCCATTTTTTACTCCCAATTGGCTACAATTGCTACGCGTTCAGCAAGTTTAATTCCACAAACAAGCGGGGGCAAGATATGGGATTGTTGGAAAAGATCAGAGAAGACATAAAAACCGCTATGCGCGATCGCGACGAGTTCAAGCGCGACACGCTCCGCGTCGTAAACGGCGCGCTGAAGCAGGTCGAGATCGACGAGCGCAGAAGCCTAAGCGACGCCGACGTCGAGAAAATCCTGCAAAAGCAGATCAAGCAGCGGCTCGAGGCGATCGAGCAATATACGATCGGCAAGCGCGACGATCTGGCGGAAAAGGAGCGCAAAGAGATGGCGATCATCGAAAGTTATCTGCCAAAACAGCTCAGCGACGAGGAGCTTGACGCGAAGCTGAAAGCGATCGTAGCCGGCTTGGAGCAGAAAACGCTCGGCGCGGCGATGGCGGCGGCGAAAGCGGCGATCGGAGCGCAAGCCGACGGCAGGCGAATCAGCGAAGCCGCGAAACGGGCGCTTGGCTGACGATGAAAGCGCACGCCGATCTCGACGAACAACGCGCCACGGTCGAGGCGTTTTTTTTAAGTCAAAGCACCTTTGAAAACGAGCTGTTCGCCATTGACGATTCGTCGCAACTGCGCGAGGCTATGCGCGAGGCGGCGAAAAAGGTTCTGGAGCGACCCGTGGCGCTGGCGACGGTTAATTTCAAAACGCTGCAAAGTTATTCGCAATTTCGCGTCGAAGGGTGCGTGCTGGCGCTGAAAGAGTATATCAACCAAGAGGTCGATTATCTGATACGAGAAGAAGCCGGTTTTGATTCGGTAATCGCCAAAGAGGTACGCGCCGATCAGAAAAAACAGTCGTTTATATTAAATCAGGCAAAGAAATATTTTATCGCTTTTCAGTCGCTGTTTAACGAGGCGATAGCCGATACTTTTTTCGCCCGCGTTATGGCGGCTTTGGATATGAATCTGGTCGATAGAATCGCCCAAGAGGTGATCGACGGCGCGGGAAACTACACGCCGGTTTTGATGGGCGCGAACGGCGCGCCGCTTGTAAGCAAAAGCCATCAGATATGGATGCGGCTGAAACAGGCGAGCCTCGCGAAAGAAAAAGAGATAAAAAACGCCAAAGAGAACATCGACAGATTGAGCAAAAAGATCGACGGCATCAACAAAAATATCGACGCGATCGATAAGGCGCGATCGCTAACGCTCGAACAGGTTCAGGCTATGTCGCTGGACGAGCTGAAAGAGATCGTGGTAAACGAAGACGGATCGCGCACGGAACTAAAGCGCGTTTTTCAGTTTGTGCCGGCGGGGGATATAGCTTTCTGGCTTGCCGAACAGATGGATCGCGGACGGCGCGCCGGACGCAACGACATTCAAAAAAGCGAATATAAACGCGCCGCCGTATTCTTTGAAAACTGCAATATCAACAACACCCAAAAAGAGCTTGCGAACAAGGCGGCTATCGCGCTGCTGGAGCTGCCAAAACTAAAGGAGGCGCTCGCCGCCGCGATCAGGAAAGAAGAAACGCTTGAGAAGCGGGGGCTTCATACCTTTGACGACGCGCTGGAAAAGATGCGCGAAGCGTTTATAAAAAATATAGGCAAAACCCGCCTGTAATATTTATGCGGTTTAGCCGCGATATTTACGCGGGGCTAATCTGGCGGGGCGGAACGATAAAAAGCGGCGGCAAAAACCGCGTCGAGGTTAGGATTTGACGCTTAGCGAGGCGCTCCGTCTTAAATCCGCTATGATCGCCAAAAGGCGCAAACGATCGCGCTTCGGCTCTATATAAACGCCGATTGGCTTTGCGTTTAATTTGCAAGGAACGCGATTTGCTTCGCGCAATATATGAGAATATCGATTGGCTTAGCCCTTTTGCTTGCCGCCTCCCCGCTTTGCGCGCTCGAGATCGTGCAAACGGCGGGCGTTATGAACAAAGAGCCGTATCTAACGCTCACGCTCAAAGAGGATCGCCCCTTTGCTTGCCGCGTCGGCGCCGTAGCGCCGTTTGAGAGCGGGTATATGATCTGCGAGTTCGATCGCGTTCCCGTTCTGAAGCCGCAACCCATCGACAACCGCTTTTTCAGCGTGGAACCGGCGCTAGAAGCCAAACGCTTTTCGCTCAAAATAACCTTCAAGCAAAAGGCGCTGGTCTATCCGATCGACGAGACGACGCTTTCGTCGATCCCGCTCGCGCCAGACGGCGAAAAGAGCGTCTCGGCGCGCTGGATCGCGGTGGGATACGCGAACAATCCGCCCGTTCTGCGCGCGCCTAGCGGCGGCGGGCTGAATTTCCCCGTAGCTTTTCCGCCGTTCGAGCCGCCCTCCGTAGGCGCGCTCGATCTAAACGGCGCGCCGATCGCAAGCCGATCCACCAGCGAGGACGGGCGCGAGTTTTCAAGGATTCTATCGCAGTACGACGCGGGCTTTTTAGCCGACGCGCAACGAATGATCGACGACGCGCTCGCCCAAAGCGACGGCAAACATCTGTTTATGCCGGAACTGCTCGCGCTCAAGGTCAAGATTTTAGACAAGCTGGGCGATCAGGACGAAGCGCTGATCGCCGTCGCCAAACCTTGGACGGAGGCGTTCGCCTTCCACAAGGAGACGCCGGAAATCCTGCTGGCGCTCGCCAACGCGGAGATGCGCGCCGGACTTATCTCCGACGGGCGCTATCACTACGAGGCGCTGATTCGCGAATATCCCAAGCATCGTCTGGCGGATTTCGCGCGCATCTATAAAGCCGATCGCCTGATCGTGGAGGGCAAAACCTACGAAGCGGCGCTTGGCTACGAAAGCGTGCTGTTCAACTCAAGCGATGTTCCAGCCGCCGCGCTCGCCGCCTCGAGGCTCGCCGAGAACGCGATCCGCGACGACGACATTCCAAAAGCCGCCGAACTTTACGAAAAGATATTGAGAAGCTCGCCCGAGTTTTTCCTAGACAGGCTGGACGAGAGCAAACGGCTTATGAGTTTGATGGCGGAACAGAAGCTCTATACGCCGGCAGCGCTTTTGGGCGAGATTTTGATCGATCATATCGATTCGATCTCGGAAGAGTACGAAACGCTGCTACTAAATCTGGCGCGGTGGCAGAACTTCGCGCAGATGAGCGAAAAATCGCTGATCACCTACGAGCGCTATCTGGCGGAGTTTGGCTTCTCGCCGCAAACGCCCGTGGCGCAAAAGGAGCGCGATCTGATCGAGTTTTCGCTGGGCAGGCAAACGCCGGAAGCCAATCTCGCGCTGTACGACGAGATTATGGAGAAATACCCCGACGACGAGGCGGCAAGCCGCGCGCTGTACGAGAAAGCCAAACTGCTTATGAAGCTGGGCAAATACGCCGAGGTAAGCGCGTTAGCGCCCAAACTCGACAAGCTGGACAAAGCCCTGTTTCACGATTTCGACGCGCAGATGAGGCAGATGGAGCGATCGCTGCTGGACGCCTTTTTGACCGACGGCGATTGCCTAGCGGCGGCGAAGTTCAGCCGCGATCGCAAGCTGGGCGTTTCGATCAGGATCGACGAACCCTATTTTGAGTGCGCGTACAAGGCGCGAGATTTCAGCCTCGCGCTTCAGATCGCGCAAACCAATATCGCCAAACGCTCGCCAGCCGAAGGCGCGCAATGGCTTGCCAAGCGTTTGGACGCGCTCTACGCTATGGCGGATTATCCCATCTATATCGACGGCGAGGAGAGGTATATCAAGATGCTTCGCGCGCTCAAAAAGCCGATCGAAGCCGATCGCTATATCCGCCTGTTTGACGCCTATCGGCGCGTCGGTTTTGATCCCAAACGAATGGAGGAGCTGGCGCAAACGGTCGAGTCGCGCTTTCCCAAAGAGCCGCGCCTGATGGATATGTACTCCGCTATGATTTCCCTAAGCGCCGATCAAAACGACTCCAAAAAACGCTACGAATACGCCAAAAAACTTGTCAATAGGTCGCGCTTGACGGCGGTCGGCGCGTTTACGCCCGATGCGGAGATGGCGTTTGCGGACGCGGCGGTCAAAGAGGGCAAGCCGGACGAGGCGATCCTCGTTTTGCGGACGATGTTGGACGGCGTTAAGCTGGAAGATCGCGCGCGATCGAGAGCGCTTTTTACGCTTGGCGAGCTGCTGGAACAAAACGCGAGCGCCGATCTGGCGAGCGCGGCTTTTAAGCGCTGCGCCG
>JAITEA010000109.1 GCA_031282285.1 Helicobacteraceae bacterium | reverse complement strand
AAACTAAAACTTGAATACGAAACGGGCGAAGTAAAACTATTTGATGTCAAACCTTTTATAAAAGGGAGCTGGTACGGCGAATTGAGCAATCCGTCTTATTTTAAGATGGCGCGCGCGGTTGAAACTCATATCGAGTGGCCGCATGGTCAAGACATAGCGCCTGAAGCCTTATATGGAATAACCTATTAACTCCGGCGTTTATTTTTGTCGTTTGATTCGCAACATATTTTACGTCCGTTTATTGATTAGAGCGCTTTCTTGCCGTCAATTATAAAGTTGCGCGCGAAATTGTCTTTTAACGCTTCTTGAAAAACGACGACTATCGTTTTTTGCTCTCTTTTGTATTTTGCGACGCCAGCTTAGCGAATGCGAAATGGGGTTACATCCAGTCGATCACCTTTGATACCTCTTCGGCGACAAAGCATTTGATGTCGATTTTGCCCATAGGTTTGCGCGGCACGACCGCCTTTTCAAACCCCTGCGCCACGCCCTCGATCAGCCGCTGATCCATACCGCCAACCTCGCGAATATCGCCGATCAAGCTCACTTCGCCGATAAAGAGCGTTTTTTCGCCGATCGGACGGTTGCGAAAACTGCTTAGGATCGCCGCGATCACCGCCAGATCCGCCGCCGTTTCGCTGACGCGAATGCCGCCGGCGATATTGATAAACACATCGTAGCGGTTAAATGGCAGCTCCAGCTTCTTTTCCAGCAGCGCCAAAAGCATCGTAAGCCGCGCCTGATCAAAGCCCGTCGAGCTTCTGCGCGGAGAGCCGAAAGCGTCGCTGACTAGCGCCTGAACCTCCAGCACAAGCGGGCGCGTCCCCTCCATCGTGATTGTCGCCGCCGATCCGCTCTTGTTTTCGCGGCGGTTAAAGAATCTGCCGCCTATGTTGCCCGCGCTTTTCAGCCCCTCTCGCGTCATCTCGAAAATGCCGATCTCGCTCGTGCCGCCGAAACGGTTTTTGAATGCGCGCAATATTCGCAGCTCCTCAGAGCTGTCGCCCTCGAAATATAGCACCGTATCGACCATATGCTCTAGCACGCGCGGTCCGGCGATCGCGCCCTCTTTGGTGATATGACCGATGATAAATATCGCTATCTCACGCTCTTTGGCGAGGCGCATCAGCTCGAAGGTGATTTCGCGCACCTGCGAGACGCTGCCGGGCGCGGCGGAAAGTTCGCCCGAATAAATAGTCTGGATCGAGTCGATCACCGCCGCGTCGTAGCCGGCGGCAAGCTCGTCTTTGATTGTCTGCAAATCTATTTCGTTGAGCAGCATCAGGCGTGGTTTGAGCGCGCCTATGCGCTCGGCGCGAAGCCGAATCTGCCCCGCGCTCTCCTCCGCGCTGACATAGAGGACTTTTTTGCCCGCGTCGGCTAGGTTCGCGGCGATTTTCAGCAGTAGCGTGGATTTACCCACCCCGGGCGAGCCGCCAATCAGCACGAGGCTGCCCGAAACAAGCCCGCCGCCAAGCGCGCGATCTAGCTCCGCTTCGCGGGTGGAGTAGCGCGAGAAGTTATCTTCGGCTACATCCGTGATCGCGACGGCGGCTTTGCTCTCTTTGGCGATCGCGCCGCGCGCGTTTTTGGGTTCGGGCTTTTCTTTGACTTCGACAAAGCTGTTCCACGCGCCGCAATTCGTGCATTTGCCCATCATACGCGGCGTGGTCATACCGCAACTTTGGCACTCGTAAAAAGTTTTCGCCTTCGCCATAGCGCTCCGTCAATCGTATTTATCAGCCGCCATTTAACGCTTGTTCGGCTTAAGCCAAAACGCGTACTCGCGATACGCGATCGCGCCAAATCGGCGGCGCGTAACCTAAATCCTTACGCGGCGCTCTCCTCCGCGCTTACCCTGTATTTGCAAGCGCTATTGACGCAGTCGTACACTGGTTTGCCGCGAATAACGCGCTTTGCCATCGGGTAGCCGCATTTTTCGCATTTGCGCTCCGTGGGTTCGTATTTGGCGATAAAGTCGCATTTTGGGTAGTTGGAACAGCCGTAAAACGCGCCGCGCTTGCTTACGCGCTTACAGATCGCGCCGCCGCATTTGGGGCAAGGAACGGCGATCGTCTCCTGCCGCCGCTTGTTGTCCGCGCCTTCGAGCGGGCGCGTGTTTTTGCACTTGGGATAAGCCGAGCAAGCCATAAACTCGCCGTTTCGCCCCTCTCTGATCACCATCGGCGCGCCGCACTTTTCGCACTTTTCGCCCGTCTCGCGCGGCGGCTTTTTCTCCTCGCCGCTCAGATTGCGCGCGTATTTGCACTGCGGGTAGCCTTTGCAGGAGATAAACTCGCCAAAACGCCCCTTGCGCTTGACCAGCGGTAATCCGCAGCGCGGGCAGGTTTCGCCGATCTCCTCGGCGATCTTCTGGCTGTCGATCGCCGTCTTGCCATTTTTGATTTTCGACATAAACGGCTCGTAAAACTCGTTTAACAGCGCCTGCCAATCCTTGGAGGATTCCGCCACTTCGTCCAATTCCGCCTCCATCTTGGCGGTGAACTTTGAATCGACAATCTCTCCAAAGTGCTTCTCCAGCATTTCGATCACGCTGAAGGCGATATCGGTCGCCGTGATCTGCTTTTTCTCTATAGTAATATACTCGCGATCTTCCAGCAGCGAAACGGTGGGCGCGTAGGTGCTTGGTCTGCCCACGCCGTTTTGCTCCAAAACTTTGATCAAACCAGCCTCGCTGTAGCGGCTTGGCGGCTCGGTAAAGCGCTGTTTGGTTTCGATCCTCTCAAGCGCGATCGGCGCGCCGCTTTTGAGATCGGGCAGAAGTTTATCCTTCTCGTCGTCGTTCAAAACCTTGTAAAAGCCGTCGAAGATCACCCGTCTGCCGCTTACCTTGAACGCGCCCTCGTCGGATTCGAGCGTCGCAGAGGCGTTCTCCACGTTCGCGTCGCTCATCTGCGTAGCCAGAAACCGGTTGTAGATTAGCGTGTACAGGCGCGCCTCGTCTTTGCTCAGATGTTTGGCGGCGATCGCGGGGGTGAAAGCCAGATTGGTCGGGCGGATCGCCTCGTGCGCCTCCTGCGCGCCTTTGGATTTGTTCTTGAAAAACCGAGTTTTCGGCGCCAGATACCGATCGCCGTAATTTGACGCGATCGCCTCTCTGAGCGCCTCGTTTGCCTCCGGCGCGATATTGAGGCTGTCGGTTCGCATATAGGTGATCGCGCCGCTTACGCCGTTACCCGTTTCAACGCCTTCGTAGAGCTTCTGCGCTAGGCTCATCGTTTTCTTGGGGTTGAAGCCCAGCTTGGACGAGGCGGTCTGCTGGAGCGCGCTGGTCATAAAAGGCGGCGGCGGCGAAATCTTGCGCTCTTTTTTCTCGATCGCGCCCACGACGAAGCTCGCCTTCTCGAGCGCGGCTTTGATCTCGTTTGCCCGCGCCTCGTTTTTGACGCTCAGCTTTTCGATCTTCTCATCGCCAAAGCGTATCAGCTCCGCCTCTATGCCGCCCTCGAAAAACCCCGCGACGCTCCAGTACTCCTCCGGTTTGAACGCCCTGATCTCGCGCTCTCGATCGACGATAATTTTTAGCGCCGCGCTTTGAACTCTGCCCGCGCTAAGCCCGCGCCGTATCTTTTGCGAGAGCAGCGGCGAAAGGTTGTAGCCCACGATGCGATCCAAAAGCCGCCGCGCTTGTTGAGCGTTAACTTTTTGCATATCGATCGCGCGCGGATGTTCCAGCGAAGCCAAAATCGCGCTTTTGGTAACCTCGTGAAAGACGATGCGCGGCGTTTTTAGCGGGTCGCTACCCAGCAAGATCGCGGCGTGATAGCCAATCGCCTCCCCCTCTCGGTCTTCGTCGGTGGCGATGTATATTTTATCGCTCTCTTTGGCTAGTTTCTTGATCTCATCCACCTGTTTTTTGCGATCCGCGCTCACCTCGTATTGCGGTATGAACGCGCCCTCTTTCAGCGTTATACCCATCGTTTTCTTGGGCAGATCGCGAATGTGCCCCTTGGAGGCGACCACAATATCCTTGTCGCCAAGAAAGCCTTTGATGGTCTTGGCTTTCGACGGGGACTCAACAATAATCAATCGTTTCATAGTTCAAACCTGTTGGCTATTTTTTTGCGAAAGTCTAGCTCAAAGCTATTAAAGAGTCGCGATTCGCTCCGATATATTAGGCGTATTTCAATTAATTATTTAAGGAGTCCCAATGCCAGGCTTTATAATCAACACCAATATAAAGGCGTTAAACGCTCAGGTTAACGCCGATTCGGTTCAAAGAGCCTTAAGCTCCTCGCTTGAGAAGCTCTCAAGCGGCTTAAGGATCAACAAATCCGCGGACGACGCCTCCGGTATGGCTATAGCCGACAGCCTTCGCTCTCAAGCGAACACCCTGTCTCAAGCTATGCGAAACACCAACGACGCCATCTCTATGGTTCAGGTAGCCGACAAAGCTATGGACGAACAGGTAAAGATTCTTGACTCAATCAAGACCAAAGCCGCTCAAGCGGCTCAAGATACGCAGAACGCAAACTCCAGATCGGCTATCCAAAGAGACGTTATCCGTCTTATAGAGCAGCTTGACAATATCGCCTTTCAAACCTCCTATAACGGCATTAAGATGCTTGCCGGAAGCTTTACCAACAAAGAGTTTCAGGTTGGAGCTTACTCTATCGAGACTATCAAGGTAGCTATAGGCGCCACTAGCTCGGATAAGATAGGGAGCGTGAGGAAGGAGACGAGCGGGGTTATTACAGGTGCGCAAAACGCGCAATTAACATTCACCGTTGGCGGCAAAGATATTGCTCTTGAACATGTGGCTATCTCCTACAGCGCCAAAACCGGCTTAGGCGCCCTTGCCGAAGCCATTAACAAAAATAGCGATCTGTTAGGCGGCATTAGAGCTTCTTATCTTGTTCAGACGACGGGCGGAAATGAGATTATGAGCGGGTCAGTCAAGGGTCTAACGATCAACGACATTACTATCGGCGATGTGATCGTCCAACAAGCCGATCGCGACGGCAATCTTGTAAACGCTATCAATAAATACACCACCGAAACAGGCGTTACCGCCAGCATTGAAAACGGCGTGCTTAACCTGACCAGCGCGGACGGACGGGGGATTAAGATTTTTGCAAGCACTAGCGCCAGTGTCCCTGCCGCGAATCTTTTTGGTTTGGCTCACATCAGCGAGGGCGGTCCTGCTACCGCGCTCGGCGCGGGCAACCAAAACTACGGTCGTCTGACCCTAACAAGCCTTGGCGCAAACGATATCGTGGTTACCGGCGGCGCCGGCACAGACATAAACTATAAAATAAATGACGCTACTAGAGGCGCGACGGCTGCCACCTTTAACCTTCGCGGCGTGCGCGGCATATTCAATCTGGAGCAGATCAATGCTGGCGGCGGTTTTGCTAACGAAGCTAAAATTGTAGGGGCTGGCGCGTTGAACGCTAATGTAACCTCGGCGGGAGCGATAAGTGGCATTGATAGATATCTTAACTTCGGCGCCGGCGTTACCACCAGAGAGGGCGCTATGCTGGTTATGGATATAGCAGAAAGCGCAATAGGTTTACTCGATCGCATTCGATCTGATATTGGTTCGGCTCAGCAACAACTAGAGGTTA
>JAITEA010000035.1 GCA_031282285.1 Helicobacteraceae bacterium | reverse complement strand
TTTATGCAGCAGCCAAAGCCGTAGAGGGCGCGGCGGATCGCCAATTTGAGCACAAACAAGGTCGCCTGTGAAGCTAACCGACTTCCAAAACGATATAGCCGCCGGACGGGTCGCGCCGTATTTGGGATTGGAGATTTTCAAAAACGCCGTCGATTCAAGCGGCGTTAAACTGCCAAGCTCCGGCGAGGAGATCATACTCGCGCTCAACGGCGCTCGCGCTATGTCGCCCAGACTGATGTTCGAGTACTCCCGCGCCGCGATGGCGATCGAACAGCGCAAAGGGCGCAAGGCGCTAGAGACGCTGTTTGCCAATATCTACAAAAACGGCTTCGAGCCGTTAGCCGTTCATAAAAAGATCGCGAGCCTGAATCCGCGCGTGATCGTCGATACCAACCGCGACGCGGCGCTGCAATCGGCGCTCAAAGGCGATTTCACGCTTGTTTGCGGCAGGGCAAGGATCGCGGGCGATCAGCCGCGTTTCGAAGCGTTTGTCAAAACCGGCGACTACCAACCGATCGAGCCAAGCGAGGTCAATCTGGATAAGCCGCTGCTGTTCAAGCCGCTGGGCGTTTTGGAGCCAAAGCCGCAACTGATTTTGAGCGACGCCGATTTTGTCGATTGGCTGACCGAAGCGATCGCGGGTATGGCGGCGCCGGTCGCGTTTAAGCAAGCGCGCGCGGATATAAAATGGCTCTTTCTGGGCTGCAATTTCGAGCGCGACACCGATCGTATGGTAGCCAGCGAGATTATCGGCGGCGAAAATAGCGGCGGCGGGTGGCATATAACCGAAAAGCCGCCAAGCCGCGCCGAGAGGCGATTTTTGACGCGGCATAAGATCGAGATTATCCCCGCGAGTTTAGAGGCGTTTATACTATGAATACATTCGAGGCGCAATGCAGTTTTTGCGGCAAAAAACGAAGTCAGGTTGGCAAGCTGTTTGCCGTGGAGGGCGCGGCGATCTGCGAAAGCTGCGTGGCGCTGTGCGCCGAAGTCGTCGAAAGGGAGTCGCGCTTGAGCGAGAAACAGAACTTCGCGCGCGGAATGGCTAAACCAAGCGAGATCGCTTCCTTTCTGGATTCGTATGTGATCGGGCAGGCGAGGGCAAAGCGCGTTTTGAGCGTCGCGCTGTACAACCACTACAAGCGCATAGAGAAGCCGACCATTCGCGGCGTGGAGCTGGAGAAATCCAATATCCTGCTTATAGGTCCAAGCGGTAGCGGCAAAACGCTGTTAGCCAAAACGCTGGCGCGGGCGATGAATGTGCCCTTCGCGATGGCGGACGCCGCCGCGCTGACGGAAGCCGGCTATGTGGGCGAAGATGTGGAAAGCGTGCTTTCGCGCCTGCTTGCCGCCGCCAATTTCGATGTGGAGATCGCGCAAAAAGGCATTGTCTATATCGACGAGATCGACAAGATAGCCAGAAGAGGCGAGAGCGCCACGATCGGGCGCGATGTAGGAGGGGAGGGCGTTCAGCAGGGGCTTTTGAAGATTTTGGAGGGCGCGCAGGTTTACGCGCCGATCAAAGGCAGCCGCAAAAACGCGGGCGCGGAAACGGCGCTGTTTGACACGACGCATGTGCTGTTTATCGTAGGCGGCGCGTTCGTGGGTTTGCGCGGAGGTCAAAAAGAGGAGCGCGTTATGGGTTTTGCCCGATCGGCGGGCGAGGCGGGCAGAGGCAAGATCGCGCCCAAAGAGCTTGTGAAATACGGAATGATCCCCGAGTTTGTCGGCAGACTGCCGGTTATCGCCGAGCTTGACGAGCCGACCACGGACGATCTGGTTCGGATTTTGACCGAGCCAAAAAACGCGATTATCCGCCAATACGAGGCGCTTTTCGCGCTCGAGGGCGCGGATATCGTTTTCGAGGAGGCGGCTTTGCGCGCCGTAGCCGAGCAGGCGCGGAAGCTGGAAACGGGCGCGCGCGGACTGCGCGGCATTTTGGAGGATAAGATGACCAAACTGCTGTTTGAGCTGCCCGATCGCGCGATCGATCGCGTCGTTATCACGCGGGAGTTTATCGAGGGCGACGGCGAACCCTATCTTGAAGAGAGGCGAAAAGCGTCCAATGGCTGAAGCGCTTTTAAGCGGCGTTATAGAACGCGATCTCAACCCGTTTTTCCTATTTGACGCGCGGGGCAAGGCGATCTATCTCAATCAGGCGGCGGAACTGCTGCTTGGCTACGCCAACCCCAACATATTCTTTATGCTCGCCAAACGCGCCGCCGCGATGAACGGTTCGTTTGCGATGCGCTTTGAAACTATGAGCTTTCAATCGTTCAATTTCTACGGCTTGATGGCGGGAGAAGAGGGCGGTCTGGTCGGTTTAAGGCTCTATCATATACCCGTCGCGGCGGCGAAAATAGGCTACGCGGAGATGACGGCGGCTAATCTGCGCGCCATAACCGACGCCAATATCGCGCTCTTTCGCCACAGGAGCAAGATCGCGGTCAGAACCGCGTGCGATCGCGCCCTGCCGCCCGTTGGAGTCAGTCAAAACGGCTTCTCGCGCCTGCTTGGCAAAGCGCTGGATAGTTTCGGATCAAGCGACGAGCCGCTGCTGGTCGCTCTGCGCGCCCCGATCGGGCTAAGCTACGACGGCGGCGCGGCGCGTAACCGATCGCATATCAAACTGATTATCGCGGGGGCGAAACGCAAGACGATCTTTGACGCGCAGATAACGGAGTTTGCCGACGCGCTTCGCGTGTTCGTTAAGCTCGCGCCCGACGAAATTGTGATGGATATTCCAATCGCCGCCTAACGCTCCCCGCCGCTTCGCCCCCAATAGAGAAGGGGGAATCTATAGCAAACCAATCAACAAACTTGATTTTTTAAGCGATTATGTGTAGTATTCCGCTTTGAAATATCAACATTGGAGGTTGGCAATGAGAGCGCTCGTTGTCGCGGCGGCGTTTTTGGCGTTCGCGCTGAATCTTTCCGCAGAAAAAAGTTCGCTTGTTATCAGCAAGCAATATGGTCTGGCATACCTGCCCCTGATTATCGCCGAGGAGCAGAAGCTAATCGAAAAGCACGCCAAAGCCGCGGGGCTTGGCGACATCAAGATCGAGTGGGCGACATTCGGCGGCGGCTCCACCGCCAACGACGCGTTGCTTAGCGGCACCGCCGATCTAGTCAGCGGCGGCGTCGCGCCGTTTGTGCGGCTGTGGGACAAGACAAACGGCAAGGTCAAAGCGTTAGCCTCGCTGAACGACGCGCCGATCGTGCTGGTTACGAGCAATCCCAAGGTGAAATCGCTCAAGGATTTAACCGATAAAGACAGGATCGCGCTGCCCAGCGTCAAGGTTTCCGTTCAGGCGCTGGCGCTTCAGATCGCCGTCGCCAAAGAGTTCGGGGTTGAAAACTACGACAAGTTCGATCACCTCACCGTTACGCTTTCGCACCCCGACGCTTTCGTGGCGCTCTCCAGCGGCAAGAGCGAGATAACGGGGCATATCGGTTTGGAGCCGTACAGCTCTTTGGAGTTGCAAAACCCCAAACTGCATAAGGTATTCAGCTCCTACGACTACTTCGGCGGCGCGCACACGACCAATCTGGTCTGGACAAGCGAGGCGTTCTACAACGACAATCCCAAGCTGGCGCGATCGATCGTCGCGGCGCTGGACGAAGCCGACGCGTTCATCAAGCAAAACCCCAAAGCGGCGACGAAGGTCTATCTCGCCTCGTACAGCTCCAAAGAGCCGCCCGAGCTGATCGAGGCGATCTTGAAAAAAGAGCTTGGCTATCAGACAAAGCCGCTGCCAAACATCACGGCTTTCAGCGATTTTCTCTACGAAACGGGCGCGATCAAACGCAAAGCCAAAGATTGGCAAGAGCTGTTTTTTGACGCAGTCCGCTGATTTTCTAACCATCGACAATCTAACCCTCCAATACCGATCGGAGGGTTACCTGATCACCGCCGTCAAGCGGGTTTGTTTCGACGCCGCCAAAGGCGAGCGGCTGATCCTGCTTGGACGATCGGGCTGCGGCAAATCGACGATCCTAAAGGCGATCGGCGGGTTTATCAAACCAGTTGGCGGAACGATCCGCTTCGACGGCAAGCTGATAGAAAAGCCAAGCCCCGATCGCGCGATGGTCTTTCAGGAGTTCGATCAGCTTATGCCGTGGAAAACCGCGCTGGAAAATGTGGTTTTCGCGATCCGCCACGCGCGCAACCTGAAGCGAAACGCCGCTAAAGACGAGGCGATGTTCTACCTCAAAAAGGTCGGGCTGGAAAAGTTCGCCTCGAGCTACCCGCACCAGCTAAGCGGCGGTATGAAACAGCGCGTGGCGATCGCGCGCGCTTTGGCGGCGCAGGCGAAGGCGTTGCTGATGGACGAGCCGTTTGCCGCGCTTGACGCGATGACGCGATCGCAGATGCAGGAGGAGCTTTTGCGGCTTTACGGCGACGAGGGTTTCACGCTTGTTTTCGTTACCCACTCGATCGACGAGGCGTTGATCTTGGGCAGCAAGATCGTGATGTTAAGCCCGCACCCGGGCGAGGTGATAGAGACGATCGCGCTGAGTAGCGCCGCCGCGAGCGATCTCGCGCTCAAAGAGCGGATCAACGCGATACTTTTCAAAGACAGGGTCGAATATGTCATATAAAACCGCCGCGCCGCGCCCAAGCGATCTAGAGCGCAAACTAAACGCCGCGCCCAAAAGCGCCGAAGAGAAAATCGAGCTGAGTTTCCGCGAAAAGCTCTTCTCCCGCGGCTGGCTCAGAAAGACGCTGATCGTCGCGGCGCTTGGCGCTATATGGCAAATCTACGCGCTCATTCTGGACAACGAGCTGCTTTTTCCCACGCTCTCGGTCGTGGCTGCCGGCTTCTGGCGCGTCCTCGTAAGCGGCGAGCTTCTCGCGAAAGTCGGGCTTTCGCTGGCTATGCTGCTCAGCGCTTACGCCATCGGCATATTTGTGGCGCTCACGCTCACCGTCGCCGCGATCACCACCCGAATCGGCACGGACTTTCTGGAGGTCGTTACCGCTATGCTCAACCCGCTGGCGCCGATCGCGCTTCTGCCGATGGCGCTGTTGTGGTTCGGGTTTGGTCCGCCAAGCCTTATTTTCGTCCTCTGCCACGCGGTCGTCTGGACTATCGCGCTTAACGCCTACAACGGCTTTACCGGCGTGAGCCAGACGCTGCGAATGGTGGGGCGCAACTACGGGCTAAGCGGCTTTAGCTTTGTGTTCAAAGTGCTGATCCCCGCCGCGTTTAGCGGCATTTTGACGGGGCTAAAAGTAAGCTGGGCGTTTGGCTGGCGCACGCTGATCGCCGCCGAATTGGTCTTTGGCGTGGCGGGCGGCAAGGGCGGGCTGGGCTGGTTTATCTACGAGAAAAAACAGCAGCTCGACATCGATCTGGTTTTCGCGGGTTTGCTTACGGTTATTTTAATTGGGATTTTGGTGGAAAATGTGATCTTCAAAACTATAGAAAAAAGGACGGTGATTAGATGGGGAATGAAGCAATAAATAGAGCGATCGCAAAGCGGCTAAACGCAAAGGAGGCGGCGTGAGCGTCAAACAAAACGCGCTTAGCTTCAACGAAGTCGCGGAGAAATACCCCGATTTTCCGCGTCTGCTGGCGCTGAAAATCGATATGCACAGGCGCGGCGTGGCTTATACCGATCGCGCTCTGGGCGCGTTTGATCCGAGCGTTCATCAGGGCGGCGGCACGCATATTTTCGGCACGAGGGACGGCATATTGACGGCGCGCCCCGAGGCGCTTATTTTGCGCGACGGTACAAGCGTGATCGCCACGCCCACGCCCTTTGATCAAAACCCGTATGTCGTCGATCTGATCGACGATCGTTTGATCGCCTGCGATCAGGGCGAACTTATAGACGAGGTTTTTTTCTGGGAGAAACCCGACTATTACGGCAAGCGCACTTCAAGCGGCGCGATTATGCAAAATATAGTAAGCGCCCGCCCGCAAAGACTATATGTCGTGCCAAACCGCTACTGCCATTTCTGGACGGAAGGCGCCGGCGGCGGGGGCTGCAAGTTTTGCGATATAGTCAATAATCTTAAAACGCAGCGGGAGGAGATAGAAATGCCTACGCGCGTTAAGATTCAAGACCTTACCGAAACGATCGACGAAGCGCTGAAGGAAAAGGGCAGATTTACGGCGATCGCGCTGACCAGCGGAAGCGACTATCACGGAGAAAAGCCGTTTGATAAAGAGGTGGATTTTTATATCGAGATTTTGCAAGCCATCGGCGAGAGTTTTAGCGCGGATCGCTTTCCTTCGCAGCTTATATGTACCGCTTTGACCAAAGAGCAGATAAAGCGTATTTACGACAACACGGGCGTTACCAGCCTCACTTATAATATTGAGGTTTTTGGCGAGAGCATTTTTAATGTCATTTGCTCCGGCAAAGCAAAGTGGGTGGGTTATAAGGAGTGGAAAAAACGGCTGTGCGACGCGGCGGAAGTTTTCGGTCCAAGCCGCGTAAATACGGGCGTTGTGTCGGGCGTGGAACTCGCGCCGCCATACGGCGTAGCAAGCGAGGAGGCGGGCATAGATTTGATCTTGAGCGAAGCCGAAGATTTGGCGCGAAACGGCGTAAGCACGGTTAATATGGTTTGGCAGCCGCGCCCGGGAAGTTTGCTTGGCGCCAGCCACAAACAGACGAGCGGATCGCTTGAATATTATGTCCGGCTGGCGATCGGGCTTCAGGAGCTTCGTCTTAAATACGGTCTGTCGATCGATTTCGACGATTACCGCAGATGCGGCAACCACCCAGATTCCGATCTGGCGCGGGTATTTCAATAAAGGAGATTAAAATGGGCAAAATGGTATTGGCGCTGGCGATTTTTGCGTCGGCGCTTTTCGCGGAACAATCCGTAGTCAGGCTTAGCAAAGCCTACGGCGTGAACTATCTGCCGCTAACCGTGATCGAGGATCAACGCCTGATCGAAAAACACGCCAAAGCCGCGGGGCTTGGAGAGGTTACCACAGAGTGGATCACCTTCGCCAGCGGCGCGAACGGCAACGAAGCGCTGATCGCCGGACAGGTGGATTTTGTCAGCGGCGGGGTCGCGCCGTTTTTAAGACTTTGGGACAAAACGAAGGGCAAAGCAAAAGGTTTTGTCGCTTTAGATCAGGCGCTGTATTACTTTAATACCAACAAGGCGTCGATCAAAACTTTGAGCGATATTGGCGAGCGCGATCGCATCGCGGTTTCGGCGGTGAAATCGTCGTTTCAGGCGGTATTATTGCAGATGGCGAGCGCCAAAGCGTTTGGCGCGGAAAAATACGATAAGTTTGACGCTCAAACCGTATCGTTATCGCAGCCAGACGCGCTGATCGCTTTGACGAGCGGCGCTAACGAGATCGCGGTGCATATCGCCACCGAACCGTTTAATACGCTCGAGGTAAAATCGCCGTCTGTCCGCCGCTTTTTGAGCAGCCGCGATATTGTAGGCGATCTGCATACCAATCTGATGATCTGGACGAGCGATAGTTTTTACGATAAAAATCCAAAACTTGCCAAAGCCGTTTACACGGCGTTCAACGAGGCGATCGATTGGATCAACGCAAATCAGCGCGAGGCGGCGAAGCTATACATCAGAGTTACGAAAACGAAAGAACCGGAGGAGCTGATATACGGCGTGATCGCAAGCGACGATCTGAAGTATTCCATCAAGCCTACGGAGAATATAACGCTTTTCAGCGATTTTCTCTACCAAACGGGCGCAATCAAGAGCAAACCCGCCTCGTGGAAAGAGCTGTTTTTCAAGATCAACCATTAGGAAAAAGATTGACGGCGACCGAAAGCGTTTTGACCTATAAGCCTCAAGCGCGATCCGGCGAAGCGGCAAACAAGCCAATAAGCGCTAAAATCTTAGTCTGGTCAAGT
>JAITEA010000228.1 GCA_031282285.1 Helicobacteraceae bacterium | reverse complement strand
AAACCTTTAAGTTCAGCGCGGGCGATCGCATAGCGCAAGCCGTGGTAAATCCCGCGCCGCAGGCAAGGCTAATCGAAACCGACGATCTCGACGAAACCAAACGGGGCGCGGGCGGCTTCGGGAGTACGGGCAGATGAGCAAAATCTACTTTGGACGCGAAACCTTTAAGTTCAGCGCGGGCGATCGCATAGCGCAAGCCGTGGTAAATCCCGCGCCGCAGGCTAAGCTAATCGAAACCGACGATCTCGACGAAACCAAACGAGGAGCGGGCGGCTTCGGGAGCACGGGCGTATGAGCAAAATCCCCGTAGCCGTGATCGGCGCGAGCGGCTTCACAGGCTTGGAGCTGATCAAGATTTTGCTAAACCACCCCTATTTTGAGATAGCTTTGCTGGGCGGCAGTTCGCAGAGCGAGGCGATCTGTTCCGCGCACCCGTCGCTCAAAGCCGTGTACGACGCCAAGATCGAAAAAAGCGATCCCGATCTGATAGCCGATCGCGCAAAACTGGCGTTCTTAGCCGTGCCGCACAAACAGGCGGTCGCGATCGCCAAAGCGCTGCTCGAGCGCGGCGTAAAGGTCGTCGATCTCTCCGCCGATTACCGCTTGCGGCAGCCAACCTACGAAGCCGCTTACGGCGTCAAGCACGACGACGCGGAAAACCTCGCCCGCGCGGTTTACGGGCTGCGCGAGCTTGCCGGAGATAAAGCGATCGCGCGCGCCGCGCTGGTAGCCAACCCGGGCTGTTACCCCACCGCGTCTATTCTCGCGGCGTTGCCGTTTCTGCCTTATGTCGATCTAAATCAAGCGATTATTATCGACGCCAAAAGCGGCGTTTCCGGCGCGGGCAGGCAGTGCGTCGAGCGGACGCACTTCGTAACCGCCAACGAAAACTGCTTCACCTACAGCCCGATAACGCACCGCCACGCGCCGGAGATCAAAGAGAAGCTCTCCATAGCGGCAGACGCGCCGGTCGAGATCGTATTTGTGCCGCACCTGCTGCCGATCACGCGGGGAATGCTCGCGTCGGTCTATCTGCGGCTCAAAACGCCCATCGGCGATCCGGCGCAAATAGCGCGGGCGTTCTACGCGGATAACCCGTTTGTGCGCATCCGCGACGAAAGCGTCCAGATTAAACATATCGCGGGGACGCACTACTGCGATCTTTTCTGCCTGACCTGCGGCGATACGCTCTTTGTCCAGACGGCGATAGACAATCTGCTGCGCGGCGCGTCCAGCGCGGCGATCGCCAACGCCAATCTGATGTGCGATCTGCCCTACGAAACGGCGCTGCCCACGATCGCCTATGCGCCCTGATCCTTTCGAGGACGCGCCGCTAATATTAGAAGGCGCGATCTTTTTAGCCGATTCGCACTACAACCCGCTTGGGCGGACGGAGGTCGCGCCGTTTTTGGAGGCGATCGCCTCCGGCGAGATAAAAACGCCGCAACTGTTTTTGATGGGCGATATTAGCGATCTGCTTATCGGCAAGTTTGCCTATTCGCGCGCGCGCAACGAGGCGCTGATCAAAACGATCAACAAGATCGCCGCAAGTCAAATAGAGGTCTGGTATTTCGAGGGCAATCACGATTTTATGCTAGAGGGCGTATTTGACGAGAGGGTAAAAATCGCGCCCAAAGCCGATCAGCCAAAACGGTTCAGATTTGAAAACCAGCGCGTCTGGCTGCTGCACGGCGACTACCGCGTCGAGCTTCGCTACGCTATCTACGCCGCCTTTATGCGCACGAGAATCGGGCTGTGGCTGGCGCATATTTTCAGTCTCAATTTTCTGGATAACCGCCTGCTGAAGCTGATCGAAAAACGGCAGTTTAACAAACGCTTAAAATACGATATTCCAGATTTTCAGTCGCGGCGCGTTAAGCGCATCGGCGATCTGCTGAGCGCGGCGAATTTGACGATCGAGGGGCATTTTCACCAAAATTGCCGATTTACGGTTAAAGCAAGCGCGTTTGAGGCGAGAGCCTCGACCTATTGCAATCTCGCTTCGTTTGCTTGCGAAAAAAGTTATGTTCGGATACAATCAGGGCGAGAGGGCGCGATCTTGCGCGAAGAAAAACGGGAGTAATCGATATGGCTGGAGCTACGGTCAGCGCTTTGAAAACGGGCGCCAACGAAATGGAGCTAGTTGATTTCAGAATATATAAACAGATAGGCGAGCGCGTTTACGAGGGTATTTACGGCGTAAATGTAGCCAAAGTCAGGGAGATTATCAAGATTCCTAAGCTCACCGAGCTGCCGGGCGCGCCGGAGTATATCGAGGGTATTTTTGATCTGCGCGGAGTAGTGATACCGGTGGTGAATCTCGCCAAATGGATGGGGATTAAAACGCCGGAGAGGGATCGCGAGCGATCGCGCGTGATTATCGCCGAGTTCAGCAAGATTCTGGTCGGTTTTATCGTCGGAGAGGCAAAACGCATTCGGCGCATAAGCTGGGCGGATATAGAACCCGCGACCTTTTCAAGCGGCGGCGAAGAGGGATCGCTCGATCACAACAAGGTTACGGGCGTAACCAAGATTGAAAACGACGCGGTGCTGCTGATATTGGACTTTGAGTCGATCGTGAAGGATTTGGGGCTATACCACCCGACGGTCAATATCGAGAGCGCCGTAGAGCAGATTAGCGGTTCGGCGATGGTGATCGACGACTCCGCCACCGCGCGCAGGATCGTGAAAAACACGCTGGAAAAGATGGGTATGCGCGTGATCGAAGCGGTGGACGGATCGGACGCGCTGAACAAGCTCAACGAGATGTACGACAAATACGGCGAACAGCTCTCCTCGGAGCTTCGCGTGATCGTCTCCGACGTGGAGATGCCGCGTATGGACGGCTTTCACTTCGCGGCGCACGTTAAAGACGATCCGCGCCTGAAGGATATTCCCGTCGTGTTCAACTCCTCGATCAGCGATCGCTTCAGCGACAAGCGGGGCAAAGAGGCGGGCGGCGAAAGCTATCTGGTTAAGTTTGACGCGAACCAGTTTGTACCCGAGGTCGCTCGCGTAATCAAAAATCATATTAAATAAGGAAGCGCAATGGACGAACTGCAAGAATTAACTCAAGACTTCCTAGTCGAAGCGTTTGAAATGATCGAAAAGCTGGATCAGGATTTGGTCGAGCTTGAAACCCGTCCAGACGATCTGGATCTGCTCAACGGCATCTTCCGCGTGGCGCATACCGTTAAGGGATCGTCGTCGTTTTTGAACTTTGATATTCTGACGCATCTGACGCACCATATGGAGGACGTGCTCAATCTCGCCAGAAAGGGCGAGCTGAAGATCGACGCGGGCGTGATGGATATCGTGCTGGAGTCGATCGACGCGATGAAATCGCTGCTGCTCAAAATACGCGACACGGGAAGCGATCAAGATCACGGGCTGGCGATCGACAGCATCGTAGCCAAACTCGACGCGGTAAGCAAAGGGCAAGACCCCGCCGCCGCAGCCGCTGCCGCCGCGCCTCAGATCGCGCCCGCGCCGCCGCAAACCGCCGCCGTTTCCGGCGAACCCGAACCAGACTACTCCAAGCTCAGCGACAAAGAGGTCGAGGACGAGATAGCGCGCCTGCTGGCGATCCGCCAAGAGGAGGATAAAAAGCGGCGCGAGGCGAAAAACGCGGCGGAAGCCTCGATCGTTCCGGCGCATCCAAACGCCGAGGCGACGGCAAGCGCGCCGCGCGAGGCGCCCAAACCCGCCGCCGCCGCGCCGACCGCCAAGCGCGCCGACGACAAGGGCGGCGAATCGACGATGGAGCAGACGATCCGCGTCGATGTGAACCGCCTCGATCACCTGATGAACCTGATCGGCGAGCTTGTGCTGGGCAAAAACAGATTGCTCAAAATCTACGACGATGTGGAAGAGCGCTACGAGGGCGAGAAGTTTTTGGAGGAGCTAAATCAGGTCGTCAGTTCCATATCGATGGTTACGACCGATCTGCAAACCGCCGTTATGAAAACGCGAATGCTCGCGATCGGCAAGGTGTTCAACAAGTTTCCGCGTATGATCCGCGATCTGGCGCGCGAGCTCAACAAGAAAATCGATCTGCAGATATCGGGCGAAGAGACGGAGATGGACAAGTCGATCGTCGAGGTTATCGGCGATCCGCTGGTGCATATTATCCGCAACAGCGCCGATCACGGCATCGAATCGCCCGAAACGCGCGTCAAACTCGGCAAGAGCGAAACGGGCAGGGTCGAGCTGAAAGCCTACAACGAGGGCAACAGCATCGTCGTCGAAATCTCCGACGACGGCAAGGGGCTGGACGCCGAACTGCTCAAGTCCAAAGCGTTTGAAAAGGGGCTGATCAGCGAAAAAGAAGCCGACGGTATGAGCCAGAAAGAGGCTTTCACGCTGATATTTAGAGCGGGGCTATCCACCGCGGCGAAGGTAACCAACGTCTCCGGTCGCGGCGTGGGTATGGATGTGGTAAAGACCAATATCGAAAAGCTAAACGGCATTATCGAGGTCGATTCCGAGCTTGGCAAAGGCACGGTGATCAAGCTGAAAATCCCGCTCACCCTCGCCATTATCCAGTCGCTGATGGTCGGCGCGCAGGAGGAGTATTACGCCATTCCGCTTAGCTCGGTGCTGGAAACCGTGCGCATTAGCGAGGACGATATTTTCAGCGTGGAGGGGCGATCGGTGATGAGGCTGCGCGACGAGGTGCTAAGCCTTGTGAAGCTATCGGACATCTTCCGCGTAGAGCAGGTGATCGACGGCGGCGAATACACCTATGTGGTGGTGCTTGGGCTGGCGGAGAGCAAGCTGGGGCTGATCGTGGACGCGCTTGTGGGTCAGGAAGAGATCGTGATCAAATCGCTAGGCGAGTATCTGCAGGGCATCGAGGGGATCGCGGGCGCGACGGTGCGCGGCGACGGCGGCGTAACGCTGATCGTCGATGTGGCGGCGCTGATGAATATGGCGAAAAAGACCAAGCCCAGCGCGAGCGCGAAGATCGCCGCCAAAGCCAAAACGACAAAGATCAAAGCCAAGAGCAAACCGAGCGACTACAATATATTGATCGTCGATGATTCCAAAACCGATCGCGCCATTATGCGCCAGTCGATCGCCCATCTTGGCGTAACCATCACGGAGGCGACCGACGGCGTGGAGGCGCTAGGCATCGTCAAAAGCGGCGAGCGCGACTTCGACGCCTGCCTTATCGATATCGAGATGCCCAGAATGGACGGCTACGCGCTGGCGAGCGAGATTCGCAAGTACAGCCGTTTCAAGAATCTGCCGCTTGTCGCGGTTACCTCGCGCACAAGCAAGACCGATCGTATGCGCGGCGTGGAGGTGGGTATGACCGAATATATTACCAAACCATATTCGCCCGAATACCTCACCAATGTGATCAAGCGCAATATCAACTTTAACGCGGAGTTAACGGCATGAGCGAACAGTTAAAAGAAGTATTACGAAATCAGCAGAAGCAAAAGAAGGCGCAAAACGAGCCCTCGCGCGACGAGGATGTGGTGCAATTGGTGTGTTTTATGGTCGAGGAGGAGGAGTTCGCGGTGCCGATTCTCTCCATTCAGGAGATTATCAAACCGCTGGCGGCGACGCGCGTGCCATCCACGCCCGATTATGTGGTCGGCGTGTTTAACCTGCGCGGCAATGTGCTGCCGCTAATCGATCTTAAACGCAAGTTCAACGGGCTGAAATCCGTCTATACGGACGAGACGCGCTTTATCGTTATACGCAACAAAAATCAGGTAAGCGGCTTTGTGATCGACAAGCTCACGGAGGCAATCCGGCTCAAAGAGTCCGATATCGATCCCGCGCCGGAGAGTATGGATAGCGACGACAATCATATCTACGGCGTGGGCAAACGCGCCGACAGCATTATCACGATATTGCGTATCGAGGCGCTCTTTAAGCGCGCCTTTTAAGCCC
>JAITEA010000182.1 GCA_031282285.1 Helicobacteraceae bacterium | reverse complement strand
TTATAAAAAATAATATAGTTTGATTTATGATAGCATTTATAAATGCAAATTAAAATCCAGAAGGAAAAGAAGTGAAAGCATTCTTATTTGGCGTGAAGTTAATTACTTCGCTTAGTATGATGGTTGTTATGGCTGAGAAAGCTGTAGCTATTGTTCAACGAGTCTGGGGATTCGTTGTAAGTTTATTCAGAACCGAAAGGAGGGAACCGTCATGGAACCGTGGGTAGATATAGAGGAATTAAAAGAGGTTTGGGGAGATAACAGATACCCCTATCCAGAAAATAGAGAAGACTTCGTAGATTTAGAAGCCTTGAAAGATGAGCGTTTCTTGAAACGGGGAATTGCAAATATTAGACATACTCATGAGTACATGCCTATTAACCTAGACTTGTCTTATAGTAATATGATGTTTATTTCCACCAATAAAGAGCCAAAGCCAACCGCATACTGCGCTAAATACACCTCAGATATATGCGCTGCTACGATTAAAGTGTTTTGTTTATTTAATCCGCTGATGCCACGAGAACCTACAGATATTATCAAATACTATCCAGCCTCGGATAGACAAGATAGGGTAGAGGAAGCTCAAACTTACTATACCCGTCTGTATAATACCCGTATGTATAGTTAACCCATACCACCTAAGCGTAATATATGGGGAAAGAAAGCTAACTCAGGTATCCTATCCATACCAAACATAGGGGATTTAGCCACTAAAGAGGATTGAGTTATATTCTCTGTAGATAATCCCGTTAGCTCATGGAATCCCCACCCACCAGCTAAAGTAACAGCCGTAGATATTGGGTGTTCAGTAACAATATACCCTATAGTCTTTTGAATACGAGCTAAGAACTTAGAGAACATCACTAACTCGACGTCGGAAAATGCCCGCAGATACTAGCTATCAATGTATTCAAGGGCAAGGATAAGATGCGTATGGTTAAAGCTAAACTGCTTGAAGTCTAGTTTCTGCGGCGTCTATTCCAGCGTTACCTAAAAGAGATTGGGAACGCTAGAGATGTTAGTCAAACGAGGAAAGCTCTAAAGAATGGAAACAGTTCGCAGTTAAGCCAAATAGAGAGCCGCATGAGCTGATAAGGCGCAAGCACGGTTCGCAGATTCGGAGAGTCGGAGATGGGTTGACTGGTATCTAGCAATAGAAGCGCGTTCTAACTCTACAAGAGTTTAGCCTAAGACGCGCGATTTGCGCTCTGTTTTGCGCAAGGGTTTATATTGTGGCGATCGGCGAAAATCCGTGATCCGCGCCGCTTTTACGACCGCTTTAATGGTAGATTAAGGATTACAAGCTAGAATTGCACGCTCAAACTTCGGGCTGGTTTAGCTCAGTTGGTAGAGCAGCTGCCTTGTAAGCAGCAGGTCGGGGGTTCAAGTCCCTTAACCAGCTCCAGTTTAGATGTTTGGCTTACGCTAAAAACAGCGTTTTTACCGCGCCGGACTGGCGCAAGGCGTTTTCAAGGCGCGCGCGACGCGCCAAAGAGGTATTACAAAGCGGTTCGCCGCGAGTAACAGGTGAGATTCCCGAGCGGTCAAAGGGGACAGACTGTAAATCTGTTGGCTCTGCCTTCGAAGGTTCGAATCCTTCTCTCACCACCATAAAACGCCTTCTTGTAGCTCAAAATTGCGGGTCTTAGCAAAATAAGCCTACAATTACGAGCTTAAACGCGGGAGTAGCTCAGTTGGCTAGAGCATTAGCCTTCCAAGCTGAGGGTCGCGGGTTCGAGTCCCGTCTCCCGCTCCAAGACGCAGTCCGGATCGATCGGGAGCTGGCGATTTCTGCCCTTCCACCCGATCTATGCAGTTTTTAAGCCTGACTTTGCAGGTTGGTTTTAGCCGAGCTTGCCAAAAGGGAAGCAAAACAAAACCTAAAAAGAGCAAGCAAGGCGCCCATATAGCTCAGAGGCAGAGCGCTTCCTTGGTAAGGAAGAGGTCGGAAGTTCAATTCTTCTTATGGGCTCCATTTGACGAGCTAAAAGAGCGTAACTAATAAAGAAAGGATACGAAAGATGGCAAAAGAGAAGTTTGTCCGCAATAAGCCGCATGTAAACATCGGCACGATCGGTCACGTCGACCACGGCAAGACCACGCTGACGGCGGCTATCACCGTCGTTTTGGCAAACAAATACGGCGGCGAAAAGAAGGCTTACGATCAGATCGATAACGCGCCCGAAGAGAAAGAGCGCGGCATCACGATCGCTACCAGCCACGTTGAATACGAAACGGCGAAGCGCCACTACGCCCATGTGGATTGTCCGGGGCACGCCGACTATGTGAAAAATATGATCACCGGCGCGGCGCAGATGGACGGCGCGATTTTGGTAATCGCCGCCACCGACGGTCCTATGGCGCAAACTAGGGAGCATATTCTTTTGGCTCGTCAAGTGGGCGTTCCGTATATCGTCGTGTTCCTCAACAAAGAGGATATGCTCGACGAAGGCGAAAGAGCGGAGATGCTCGAGCTTGTCGAGATGGAAGTTCGCGAGCTTCTGACCTCTTACGAGTTCCCGGGCGATACGACTCCGATCATTCCGGGTTCGGCAAAGCTGGCGCTGGACGCCGGTATGGACAACAAAGAGAACGAATGGACGGCGAAGATCTTCAAACTGATGGAGACTGTCGACGAGTACATTCCCACCCCCAAGCGCGAAACCGACAAGCCCTACCTGATGCCGATCGAGGACGTTTTCTCGATCTCCGGTCGCGGCACGGTCGTAACGGGTCGTATCGATCGCGGCGTCGTGAAAGTCGGCGAGGAGATCGAGATCATCGGTCTGCGCGAAACCCGCAAAACCGTCGTTACGGGCGTCGAGATGTTCCACAAAGAGATGGAGCAGGGCGAAGCCGGCGACAACTGCGGTATTTTGCTGCGCGGCACCAAGAAAGAGGACGTGGAGCGCGGTATGGTGCTCGCAAAACCGACTACCATCAACCCGCATACCGACTTTGAGGCGGAAATCTACGTGCTGTCGAAAGAGGAAGGCGGTCGCCACACCCCGTTCTTCAGCGGTTATCGCCCGCAGTTTTATATCCGCACCACTGATGTGACGGGCGCGGTAACGCTGCCTTCCGGCGTGGAGATGGTTATGCCCGGCGACAATGTGAAGGTTTCCTGCTCGCTGATCGCTCCGATCGCTATCGAGGAAGGCACCCGCTTCGCTATCCGCGAGGGCGGCAGAACCGTCGGCGCCGGCGTCGTAACCAAGATCAGCAAGTAAGGTCTGGTTATGCGCGATAAGATCGGGCTTAAGTGCGTGGAGTGCGGCGATATAAACTACACGACCACCAAGAATAAAAAAACTCACCCCGACAAGGTTGAGTACAAAAAGTATTGCCCGCGTCTGAGAAAGCACACGGCGCATAAAGAGACGAAGATATAGCGTTTAGCTCGCCTCCGCTTTCAACCAAAGCGGCGGGCGATCTGGCGCGATCTTAGTCCGGCTTGTAACGGGCTAACGCGTTTAATTGGCGACGCTCAAACAAACGCGCTTAGCGCGAAAGAGCAAAGATAGGGTAGTAGCTCCAACGGTAGAGCGGCTGATTCCAAATCAGTAGGTTGTGGGTTCGAATCCTACCTACCCTGCCATTAGGCGGATATTGAGGATTGTAAATGGGAAAACTAATTAGCTATATCAGGCTCTCGCGCGCCGAGCTGAGCAAGGTCATATTTCCCTTGTCTATGCAGGTTAAGAGCGCGTTCATCGCCGTATTCGCGGTGGTAACGGTGATCACGCTCTTTCTGGCGCTGGTCGATCTGCTGATGAGCGTTAGCGTTTCGTCGGTCGTTAATTAAAGGGCGGGTTATGGCGCAAAAATGGTACGCGATACAGACCTATTACGGAAGCGAGCAGAGCGTTAAGCGATCGATCGAGCGGTTGCGCGACGAGCTCTCCATAAACGATCGTATTTTCGAGATCGTCGTTCCGACGGAGGATGTGATCGAGATTAACAAAAGCGGCAAGCCTAAGACGATCGAGCGATGCCTGTATCCGGGCTACGTGTTCGCCCAGCTTGAGCTGGACAACGATCTGTGGCACCGTATTCAGTCGCTTCCCAAAGTCTCCCGTTTTATCGGCGAGGAGAAGAAGCCCGCTCCGCTTCAGGAGAAGGACATTCAGCAGATATTGGAAAAGGCGCGCAACAAAGGACCCGCGAAGCACAAGATATTCTTCGATACCGCCGAGCAGGTACGCATCATCGACGGACCTTTCGCCAACTTTACGGGCGTCGTCGAAGAGTATGAAGCCTCGTCGGGCAAGTTGCGCCTTAACGTATCAATCTTCGGGCGATCGACGCCCGTCGAGATTGAGTACGCAAAAGTCGAGAAAATGGTTTAGGAAAGGAAATTAAGATGGCTAAAAAAGTCGTAGGACAGATCAAGCTCGTTATTCCGGCGACCAAAGCGAACCCTTCGCCTCCCGTGGGTCCCGCGCTTGGTCAAAGAGGCGTCAATATTATGGCCTTCTGCAAGGAGTTCAACGAAAAGACCAAGGAGAGCGCGGGCTGGAATCTGCCCGTCGTGATCACGGTTTACGAAGACAAGAGCTTTTCGTTTATCACCAAGCAGCCGCCCGTAACCGATCTGATCAAAAAAGCCGCGGGCGTTGAAAAGGGCGCGGCTAACCCGCTCAAAAATGTCGCGGGTAAGATCAGCAAAGAGCAGATTCGGGCGATCGTCAAGCAGAAGATTGTCGATATGAACGCTTTCGACGAGGAGGCTGCGTTCAAAACTATCGCAGGTTCCGCTCGAAGTATGGGCGTACAGATAGTTGATTAGGAGCTAAAATTATGCCGAAAGTATCTAAACGCATACAAAAACTTAACGACGCGCTGGAAAAAGGCGCGATCTACACCTTGGATAAAGCCTCGCAGAAGATCGGCGAGCTTAAAAGCGCGAAGTTCGACGAAACGGTCGAGCTTGCCGTCTGGCTCAACGTTGATCCGCGCCACGCCGATCAGATGATCCGCGGCGCGGTCGTCCTGCCGCACGGCACGGGCAAGACTGTGCGGGTGGCGGTGTTCGCCAAGGGCGACAAAGCCAAAGAGGCGCAGGAAGCCGGAGCCGACATCGTGGGCGAAAACGATCTCGCCGAGGAGGTAACCAAAGGCGTCGTCAATTTCGACGTCGTGATCGCCACGCCCGATATGATGGGCGTCGTGGGCAAGATCGGGCGGATTTTGGGTCCAAAAGGGCTGATGCCAAACCCGAAAACCGGCACGGTTACGCAGGATGTGAAAACCGCCGTCAAAAACGCCAAAGGCGGTCAGATCAGCTTCAAGGTCGATAAAAAAGGCAACATTCACGCCGGTATTGGCAAGGCGAGTTTCTCCAGCGAAAAGATCAGAGAAAACGCCGAGACGCTGGTGAAGGCGCTCAACAGAATGAAGCCCCCGAGCGCGAAAGGCAAATATGTGAAAAAGGCGGCGATGAGCCTCACTATGTCGCCCTCCATTTTGCTGGATGTGAACGAATTAACGGAACTGCGCGGCTAAAAGCGCGGTTTTGATTTCTGTAGGCTAAAGACAGCGGGCGTTTGGGCGACCGAACTTAATCAAACCCGCCGAAGTTTGTCGGAAAGGAGATAAATGACAAAAGCTAAAAAATCGGAAATCATCAACCTCTTGACGGAGGGATTCAAAAACGCCGATACCATTCTGGTATCCGACTATAAGGGTCTTACCGTCGCGGAGTTTGAGGATCTAAGAGCCAAAGTGCGTAAGATAGGCGGTTTCACGCGCGCGTCCAAAAACACGCTCGCGTCGATCGCGCTGAAAAACGCGGGTAAAGAGGGTTTGACCCTTAAAGACGGCAATGTGTTCATCTGGGGAAGCGACGGGCTGAATCTAATCAAAACGGTTAGCAAGTTCGCCGAAGGCTCCAAGGAGAGATTTGTCGTCAAACAGGGTCATATCGATAACAAAGCCGTTGACGCGGGTTATATCGACGCGCTCGCCAAACTGCCCTCCAAAGAGCAGCTTATCGGAATGTTGCTGTCGGTGTGGATTGCGCCGTTGCGCGGTTTTGTTACGGGTCTTGACAATCTGTCGAAAAAACTCGCCGCTTAAACTTAGCGGCTTATCAATAAACAAAGAAAAGGGAAAAAATGGCAATCACCAAAGAAGAGTTGCTAGAGCATATCGGCAAACTAACGGTTGTGGAGCTTAACGATCTCGTTAAAGCTTTTGAAGAGAAGTTCGGCGTAAGCGCGGCTCCCGCCGTCGTCGCGGGCGCGGCAGCCGCTGGCGCCGCCGCCCCCGTAGAGGAGGAGAAAACCGAGTTTACCGTGCTGCTCAAAGCCGCCGGCGAAAAGAAGATCAATGTGATCAAGGTTGTGCGCGAGCTGACGGCGCTTGGGCTTAAGGAAGCAAAAGACCTCGTAGAGGGCGCTCCGGCGACGGTTAAAGAGCACGTCGCCAAAGCCGACGCCGAAGAGTGGAAAAAGAAACTCGAAGAGGCTGGCGCTCAGGTCGAGCTTAAATAGTAGCGAATTTCGCGATCTTTCAGGCGATCTGTTCTATGATCGCCGCTTTGTTTCAACGCTTCGGCTCTCTCGCTTTTGCGTAGGTTACCAAAAAGCGGGCTTTTTTGGGCGAGAGAGCCTTTACTTCGCGCGCATCGACACGCTAGAACCTTATTTGTTTGAGTATCACGGAGCGATTTTATCGGCTTCCGAAGATTTTGCCCGCCGTAATCGGCGCGGTTATTATTGCGAGGTAACCTAAATGCTAAACACGCTTAAATCAGGAAACCGCCTTCGCGTTGATTTTGCCAAAATCCCGCAGGCGCTGCCCATCCCCAACCTTTTGCAGCTTCAGCAAAGCAGCTACGACGACTTTTTGATGATCGGTCGATCGGCGCGCGAGCAAAGCGGCATAGAGCGCGTATTCCGCTCGGTCTTTCCTATTCACGATCAGCACAACAACATCACGCTGGAGTATCTAGGCGGCGAGTTCGGCAAGCCAAAGTACACCATCAGGGAGTCTATGGAGCGCGGGCTGACCTACTGCGTGCCGCTTAAGATCAAGGTGCGCTTGCTGGTCAATGAAAAGGACGACAAGACGGGCAAAATCGTCGGCGTCAAGGATATCAAAGAGCAGTCGCTCTATGTGCGCGAAATCCCGCTGATGACCGATCGCACCAGCTTTATCATCAACGGCGTGGAGCGCGTGGTGGTCAATCAGCTTCACAGAAGCCCGGGCGTTATCTTCAAAGTCGACGAAAGCGGCGCGGCGGGCAAGCTCAGCTACACCTCGCAGATCATTCCCGATCGCGGCAGCTGGCTTCACTTTGAATACGACGCCAAAGACACGCTCTTTGTGCGTATCAACAACCGCCGCAAAGTGCCGATCACAATCTTGTTCCGCGCGCTTGGATACAACAAGCAGGATATTGTGCGGCTGTTCTATCCGCTGCTGAAAATCACGCTGCGCGACAACCGCTTTTTGGCGCCGTTTGATTCGGAGCTATTTGGCGGGCGGCTGGATTACGATCTCAAAGACGAAACTGGCGCGGTGATCGTTCAGGCGGGCAAACGGCTGGCGACGGGCAAAGCCAAAAAGCTCAAAGAAGAGGGGCTGGCGTTTGTCGAATATCCCCCCGAAGTTATGATGGAAAGGCATCTTGCCGAACCCGTTATCGACAAAAAAAGCGGCGAGGTGATCTACGACGCGCTGACGCTGCTGGACGAAAACAAGCTCAAAAAACTGCTGGAGATTGGCGTTACCGAAGTAACGATCGCAAACGACGCCGCCCCGGGCTACGACAAATCGGTAATCTCCGCTTTCAGCGCGGATATCGAGTCGCTTAGGCTGCTCAAACAGACCGAGAAGCTCGACGACGAAAACGATCTGGCGGCGATCAGAATCTACAAGGTTATGCGCCCGGGCGAACCCGTAACCAAAGACGCGGCGAAAGAGTTTGTCGATAAGCTGTTTTTCGATCCCGAACGATACGATCTGACCAAAGTCGGTCGTATGAAGATGAACCACAAGCTGGGCGTCGAGGTGCCGGAGTATACCACCGTGCTTACGCCGGAGGATATTATCAAGACCGTTCAGTATCTTATCAAGGTCAAAAACGGGCACGGGCATATCGACGATCGCGATCATATGGGCAACAAGCGCATTCGCGCCATCGGCGAGCTGCTCTCCAACGAGCTTCATCAGGGGCTTGTCAAGATGCAGAAGGCTATCCGCGACAAGCTCGCGACCATAAGCTCGTACGACGAGCTGATGCCGCACGATCTGATCAACACCAAGCTGATCACCACGACGATCTTGGATTTCTTCGCCACGGGACAGCTTTCGCAGTTTATGGATCAGACCAATCCGCTTTCGGAGATCACGCACAAACGCCGCCTTTCGGCGCTTGGAGAGGGCGGTCTGGTAAAGGATCGCGCCGGTTTCGAGGTGCGCGATGTACACGCCACGCACTACGGGCGCATCTGTCCGATCGAGACGCCAGAAGGTCAGAATATCGGGCTTATCAACACGCTTTCAACCTACGCGAAGGTTAACGAGCTTGGCTTTATTCAGGCGCCGTACAAGAAGGTGATAAACGGCGTGGTAACCGACGAGATCGTCGATCTCACCGCGACGCAGGAGGAGGGGCAGGTAATCGCCCCCGCGAGCGTCAAGATCGACGAGAACGGGCAGATCGTAGAGGACCTGATCGAGGCGCGCAAGGACGGCGAAATTATGCTGATCGAGCGCGAAAAGGTCAATCTGATGGACCTCTCCCCCAAAATGGTGGTCGGCGTGGCGGCGGGGCTGATTCCCTTCTTAGAACACGACGACGCAAACCGCGCCTTGATGGGATCGAATATGCAGCGCCAAGCGGTGCCGCTTATCTGGACGGACGCGCCGATCGTGGGCACGGGTATGGAAAGAACCATCGCGCGCGACGCGTGGCAGAGCGTCAAGGCAAAGCGCGGCGGTATGGTCGAGAAGGTGGACGCCAAGAATATCTACATTCTGGGCGAGGACGAAAACGGCGCGTTTATCGATCACTATCCGCTCCAGAAGTATCTCCGCACCAACCAAAACAGCAACTTTGATCAACGCCCGATCGTAACCAAGGGCGACATAGTAGCCGCAGACGATGTGATCGCCGACGGCTCCAATATGGATCAAGGCGAGCTGGCGCTAGGCAAAAACATACTGGTCGCCTTTATGCCGTGGAACGGCTTTAACTACGAGGACGCGATCGTAGTCAGCGAAAAGCTGATACGAGACGACGCCTTTACCAGCGTGCATATCTACGAAAAAGAGATCGAGGCTAGAGAGCTTAAGCACGGCGTGGAGGAGATCTCCCGCGATCTGCCCAACATCAAAGAAGAAGATGTATTACATCTTGACGAAAGCGGAGTGGTAAAGATCGGCTCCTATGTCAAGCCCGGTATGATCTTGGTAGGCAAGGTAAGCCCCAAAGGCGACGTGAAGCTCACCCCCGAAGAGCGGCTTTTGCGAATGATCTTCGGCGAGAAGGGCGGGCATGTGGTCAATAAATCGCTCTACTGCCCCGAATCGATGGAGGGCGTGGTGATCGATGTTAAAATCTTCACCAAAAAGGGCGTCGATCGCGACGAGAGGGCGATCGCCGAGTTCGAGGCGCAAAGAGCGGAGTTAGAGCGCGAGCGAAACGACAAGCTGCAGATGATCGACCGAGAAGAGATGCTCAAAATCAACGGCTTCCTCTCCAAGCAGAAGCTGATCGAGGAGGTTACGATTGGCGGCAAAACCTATAGCAAGGGCGAAAGCGTAGGCAAAGAAGACCTTAAGAACATCAACCGCTTCGCGGTCAGTTCGCTCGTAAAAGGTCTGGACAAGAGCGCGCAGTCGCATTTTGAGTCGATCAAGGCGCACTTCAGAAACGAAAAAGAGCAGTTGAGAATCGACCACGAGGAGAAGCTCGCCGTTATAGAAAAAGACGACATTCTGCCAAGCGGCGTAGTCAAACTCGTGAAAGTGTATATCGCCACCAAACGCAAGCTGAAAGTCGGCGACAAAATGGCGGGGCGCCACGGCAACAAGGGCATCGTCTCCACGATCGTGCCCGAACACGATATGCCCTATCTGGAGAACGGCACAAGCATAGAGCTCGTGCTAAATCCGCTGGGCGTGCCAAGCCGAATGAATATCGGGCAGATTTTGGAGGTGCATCTGGGGCTTGCCGGCAAACGGCTGGGCGATCAGATCACAGAGATTTTCGAGCAGAAAAGAGAGGACTACCTTCGCCTTCTGCGCGAAAAGATGATCGAGATCGTATCCGCCGCGCCGCTTAAGATCGGCGTCGATTTTATCGAGCGGTTGAGCGACGACGATCTGATCAAATACGCCCGCGACTGGAGCAAGGGCGTTCGTTTCGCAAGCCCCGTGTTTGAAGGGGTAAGCGCGAAGGAGTTCGAGCGGCTTTTCGAGATGGCAAAGATCGACTCCGACGGCAAAACGGAGCTATACGACGGGCGCACGGGCGAGAAGTTTTTGGAGCGCGTCAACGTTGGCTATATGTATATGCTCAAACTTCACCATCTGGTCGACGAGAAGGCGCACGCGCGCAGCACGGGACCATACTCGCTGGTTACGCAGCAGCCCGTCGGCGGCAAGGCGTTATTCGGCGGTCAGCGCTTCGGCGAAATGGAGGTGTGGGCGCTGGAGGCTTACGGCGCGGCGCACACGCTTAGAGAGATGCTAACGGTCAAATCTGACGACACCGAAGGGCGGGTTCAGACCTACAAGGCGATCACCCGCGGGGAGAATATGCCCGCCAGCGGCGTGCCGGAGATTTTCTTCGTATTAACCAAAGAGCTGCAGGCGCTTGGGCTTGATATTAGTTTGTATAAGGAGACGGGCGATGAGTAAATTGGAAAAAGTTATAGTTGGACCCGACGAAAAGGCGCGAGATTTTGACGCGCTTCAAGTGATGATCGCAAGCCCCGAAAAGATTTTAAGCTGGAGCTTCGGCGAGGTTAAAAAGCCCGAAACCATCAACTACCGCACGCTCAAACCGGAGCGCGACGGGCTTTTCTGCGCAAAAATCTTTGGTCCCGTGCGCGACTACGAGTGTCTGTGCGGCAAGTACAAAAAGATGCGCTACAAGGGCATCAAATGCGAAAAGTGCGGCGTGGAGGTAACCTCCTCCAAAGTGCGCCGAAACCGTATGGGGCATATCGATCTCGCCGCGCCCGTGGCGCATATCTGGTATGTCAATTCGCTGCCAAGCCGCATCGGTACGCTGCTTGGCGTGATGACGAAAGATTTGGAGCGGGTGCTGTACTACGAGGCGTATATCGTCGAAAACGCGGGCGAGGCGTTCTACGACGCGGAATCCAAAACGCCCGTCTCCAAATACGACATTCTCAACGAGGAGCAGTATCTGGCGCTCGAAGAGCGCTACGCGCACGCGGGCTTTCACGCCGAGATGGGCGCGGCGGTGGTACGCAGGTTGCTTGAAGACCTCGATCTGCCCCAGATGTACGAACGGCTCAAAGCGGACATCAAAGAGACGACGGCTGAAACCAAGCTGAAATCGCTGGTAAAAAAGCTGAAGATCGTCGAGATGTTCCTAAACTCCGACAACCGACCGGAGTGGATGATCTTAACCGTGCTGCCCGTGCTGCCGCCGGATATCCGCCCGCTTGTTGCGCTTGACGGCGGCAAGTTTGCCGTCAGCGATCTAAACGATCTCTACCGCCGCGTGATCAACCGCAACGCCCGCTTGAAACGGCTGATCGAACTCGAGGCGCCGGAGATCATTATCCGCAACGAAAAGCGTATGCTCCAAGAGGCGGTGGACGCGCTGTTTGACAACGGCAGGCGAGCTAGCGCCGTCAAAGGCGCCAATAAGCGCCCGCTCAAATCGCTAAGCGAGATCATCAAGGGCAAACAGGGTCGTTTCCGCCAGAATCTGCTCGGCAAACGGGTGGACTTTTCGGGACGATCGGTGATCGTGGTCGGACCAGAGCTTAATATGGATCAGTGCGGTCTGCCGAAGATTATGGCGCTGGAGCTGTTCAAGCCGCATCTGATGGCAAAACTCGAGGAAAAAGGCTACGCCACCACGCTCAAACAGGCAAAGCGGCTGATCGAGCAGCAGGGCAACGAGGTGTGGGAGTGCTTGCAAGAGGTGGTCGAGGGTCATCCCGTGCTGTTAAACCGCGCGCCGACGCTGCATAAGCTCTCCATTCAGGCTTTTCACCCCAAGCTAATCGACGGCAAGGCGATCCGCCTTCACCCGCTGGTTTGCGCCGCCTTCAACGCGGACTTCGACGGCGATCAGATGGCGGTGCATGTGCCGCTCAGCCAAGAGGCGATCGCCGAAGCCAAGATTTTGATGCTCAGCTCGATGAACATTCTGCTGCCCGCCACGGGGCGCGCCGTAACCACGCCGTCTCAGGATATGGTGCTGGGGCTGTATTACCTCTCGATGGAAAAGCAGGGCGTGAAGGGGCAGAACAAGCTCTTTTCGGGCATCGACGAGGCGCTCGTCGCGATCGACTGCGGTATGGTCGATCTTCACGCGCGCGTTCGCGTCGTTATCGACGATCAGATGATCTCCACGACGGCTGGACGGATCGTGATCAAATCGATCCTGCCCGATTATGTGCCCGCGGCGCTGTGGAACCGCGCGCTCAAGAAAAAGACGATCGGCGAGCTGGTCGATCACGTTTATAAGCGCGGCAAGATCAAAGACGCGGCGGAGTTTTTGGACAACCTCAAAAATCTGGGCTTCCGCTACGCCACAAAAGCGGCGATCTCCATTAGCGCGGCGGATATTCTCGTCCCCGAAGACAAGGAAAAAACGATCGCGGCGGCTAAAAAGAAGGTCAAGGAGATTCAGGCGCAATACGCTTCGGGGTTGCTGACCGAACAGGAGCGCTACAACAAGATCGTCGACCTCTGGACCGATACGCAAAACGGCGTGGCGGAGGCGATGATGAAGCTGGTTCAGAACGACAAGCAGGGCTTCAACTCCATCTATATGATGGCAGACAGCGGCGCGCGCGGTTCGGCGCAGCAGATTCGCCAGCTTGCGGGTATGCGCGGCTTGATGACCAAGCCGGACGGCTCGATTATCGAAACGCCGGTTATTTCAAACTTCAAAGAGGGTTTGAATATGATCGAGTACTTTATCTCCACCAACGGCGCGCGCAAAGGCTTGACCGACACGGCGCTGAAAACCGCCAACGCCGGTTATCTGACGCGCAAACTTATTGATGTCGCGCAGAATGTGCGCGTCAATATCGACGATTGCGGCACGCACGAAGGGGTGGAGGTTACGAGCATTACCGTCGGCGGCGAATTGATCGAGTCGCTAGAAGATCGCATAGTCGGGCGCGTGCTTGTCGAGGACGCGATCGATCCGATCACCAACGAGCCGCTGTTCAAAGAGGGCGAGCTGATCGACGAGGAGAAGGCGCAGGCGATCGTCGAGGCGCAGATCAAATCGGTCAAAATCCGCTCCCCGCTTACCTGCAAGGCGCAAAAAGGCGTTTGCGCCAAGTGCTACGGGCTGAATCTGGGCGAGGGCAAGATAGTCCGCAAGGGCGAGGCGGTGGGCATTATCGCCGCGCAATCGATCGGCGAACCCGGGACGCAGCTTACGCTCAGAACCTTCCATGTTGGCGGCGCGGCGTCCAGAACGCAGGAGGAGAGCAAGATCGTCGCGGACAAAGAGGGCTTTATCCGCTACTACAACCTATCAACGCTCAAAAACAGCGCGGGCAGAAGCGTCGTGGCAAACAGGCGCAACGCCGCGGCGCTGCTTGTAGAGCCGAAGGTCAAAGCGCCGTTTGACGGCGTTTTGCGTATCGAGACGATCCACGACGAACAGATTCTGATCGTCGATAACGGCGCGGAGCAGGCGCGCTTTCACCTTCGCAGAAACGATATAGCAAAGCCCAACGAGCTTGCGGGCGTTTCGGGGCAGATCGACAGCAAACTCTACCTGCCCTACAAAAACGGCGACGCGGTCAAAGCCGACGAGTCGATCGTGGAGCTGATCAAAGAAAGCTACAATGTCCCGACGCGCATAAGCTACGGCGCGGAGCTGCATGTGGAGGACGGCGCGCCCGTGCCGATGAAGATCGTCGCCAAAGCCAAAGGCATAGTCAAATACTATATGCTCAAGGGCGATTACCTTGAAAGAAGGCACGATATCCAAACGGGGCAGAAGATCGCCGAAAAGGGGCTTTTCGCCGTCGTCGCAGACGAGCAGGATCGCGAGGCTATTCGCCACTACATCGTGCGCGGAAGCGTGATCGAAGCCGCCGACAACTCGAATGTAACGGCGCAAACGATCATCTCCAAACCGGAGGCGACCGAGCAGACGATTATCGCCGAGTGGGACCCATATACGGTTCCCGTGATCGCCGAGGTCGAAGGCGTGGCGCATCTGGAGGATTTGATCCCGGGCGTTACCGTCAGCGAACAGGCGGAGGAGCTTACGGGGCAAACGCGCCTGATGGTCAACGAGTACTACGCGCCCGAATACAAACCGGCGATCGTGATCGCCGGCGAGAACGGGCTGCTGACGCGCTACGCGCTGGAGCCGAAAACGGCGATCTTGGTTCAGGAGGGCGAACGCATCACGCTGGCGCAGGCGCTGGCGAAGATGCCTAAAGCGGTAACCAAGAGCCGCGACATCACGGGCGGTCTGCCGCGCGTTACCGAACTGTTGGAAGCGCGCAAGCCGAAGGATTCCGCAATGTTGGCGGATATCGACGGCGTGGTGCGCTTTGGCAAGCCAATCCGCAACAAACAGCGCGCGCTTATCGAAAACGAGAGCGGCGCGGTCGCGGAGTATCAGATCGAAAAGGGCAAGCAGATTCTAGTTCACGAGGGCGAGTTTGTCCACGCGGGCGAACGCCTCACCGACGGGCAGATCTCATCGCACGACATTCTGCGGATTTTGGGCGAAAAACAGGTTCAGCAGTTTATTATCAGCGAGGTTCAGCAGGTCTATCGGCGTCAAGGCGTGGTGATCAACGACAAGCACCTTGAGGTGATTATCGGCGAAATGCTCCGTCAGGTCAAGATCGTCGATAGCGGCGACACGAAGTTTATCGTTCACGATCTCATCAGCCGCCGCCGGTTTGAAGACGAGAATCTGCGCGTGATGAAGCTGGGCGGCGAACCGGCTTTGGGCGCGCCGATCTTGCTTGGCATCACCCGCTCCGCCGTCGGCGCGGACTCCATCATCTCCGCCGCGTCGTTCCAAGAGACGACGAAGGTTTTGACGGAAGCGTCGATCGCGGGCAA
>JAITEA010000135.1 GCA_031282285.1 Helicobacteraceae bacterium | reverse complement strand
TGCCGTCGATGCCAAGATCGGCGATGGTTTCAATATCCGAACAAGACGCGATCGCCAAAACTTTAATATCGTACAGATAGCGATCGGCGAGTTTTTGCATCTTATCGGCAAGCGGCGTCGCGGCAAGCGCGTATTTAGCCTTTGTGGCGGATAGCAGTAAAAAATCGCGTATATTATTTACCCTGATCGCAAGCGGCGTTCGCGCCGTAGCGTAAACTTCCAAATCCGCTTCGCTGAAATCGGCAACTATCAGCGATCCGGCGGGCGTTTTCGCGATTTCGTCTATTGATTTTACAAATATGATCGTCTTTTCCGCGTCGATCGCTTTATTAACGCCTATTAATATCACTGTTTAGCCTCCGCGCACGCTTGCGAGCAATAGGTTTTGCCTCTTTTGGTTATCGCTTCGTCCGCCGCGACATAAGAGCCGCAATTAGCGCATTCGATCATATCGGTCGCATCGTTTTTGGGCGGTTTCAGCCGCTTGCGAAAAACAAGAAAGTATATCGCGCCTAAAAGCGCCGCCACAAGTATAATTCTAAACATTCGCCTCGCGCCTCCCGACCAAAAGATATGTAGCGTGCGCCGCGCCCACGATCTTGGCGCCGATCGCGCCCGCCTCTTTCGCGGCGGTTTTCGCGCCTTTGTACAGCAACAAAAAAGAGCGCGAGTTCATAAACGGCAGCGCCAGATCGTAAACCGTCTTGGCGTCGCTTACGGCTCTGGATACGATCAGATCGTAAGTTACGATCGGCGTTTGCTCCACGCGCTTGTCGATCACAAAAGCGTTGTCGATATGCAAGATCGCCGTAGCAAACTGCAAAAACGAGGCGCGTTTATTCAGCGGCTCCACAAGCGTGAAACGAACGCGCGGTTTCGCCATCGCTAAAATAAGCCCGGGGAAGCCCGCGCCCGCGCCTATATCCATACAATTTGAAAAATCGTCCAGAAAACTTAACGGATATACGCTGTCAAAAATATGTTTTTCTATATCGCGATCATTTTTCGCGCCGCTTAGATTGTGCGTCTTGTTCCAGTTGAGCAGCATACGCGTAAATTGCTCCGCTTTGGCGTAAAAATCGTCGAATAAGATCAGGCGATTTGCCAGCAGCCGCTCTTTAAGCGCGCTCACAGCAGATGCCCGCTCTTTTCTTTTTTGACGCGCAGATACCGCTCGTTAAAAGGATTCGCCCTGACGATCAGCGGAACGCGCTCGATAATCTCCGCGCCTTTAAGACTTTCGATCTTATTTGGGTTATTGGTAAGCAAACGAATTCGCGTTAATCCCAGAAACTTCAGGATATATTCCGCGATCTCGTAAGTGCGCTCGTCGGCTTCAAAACCAAGCTGGTGATTCGCCTCGATCGTGTCTAATCCTTTGTCCTGCAGGGCGTAGGCGTTTATCTTATTAAAAAGCCCGATGTTTCTGCCCTCCTGCCGCAGATACAAGATCGCGCCGCAACCGACTTCGGCGATCATTTTCATAGCCAGATCGAGCTGTTCGCCGCAGTCGCATTTGCGGCTGAAAAGCGCGTCTCCCGTCAGGCATTCGCTATGCACGCGCACCAGCGGCGCGGCGCAATCGAGCCGTTCGGTGCGGATAAGCAGGTGATCCTTGCTCCCCTCCTTGAACGCTTGTACTTTGAACATGCCGTGCTTTGTGGGCAGATTGGCAATTTCGGATATTTCTATATTCATCGCGCTGATTTTAACAATTCGAGATAAAAAACGCCGCCGCGCTTAGATTTAGCGCGCTTAAACTTTGATCAGTTTCCATCTGCCGCGCTTAAAGACGAAGTAAAGCCAGAAGCCGCACAGCCAAGTTTCGACCGCCATCGCCAGCCAGATCGGCCAGATATTATCAAACATTTTCGCCAGTATGATCGACGGGATAATCCTAAACAGGCACATCGCGGTAAAGTTGATATAAAAGCTCGTTTTGGTATCGCCCGCGCCGCGAAACGCGCCGCTAAGCACAAAGCTGACGCCAAGCGGAATCTGGCTTATGCCCACGCAAATCAGATACCCCACCGCCGCCTCGATCACCGCTTCGTCGTCGCCCCTGAAAATCTCCGCCAGATCGCGCGCGAAAACGGCGATCAACACCCCCGCCGCGCCCATAACGACCGCCGCCAAAAAAGCGGTAAAGAGCGCGTCTTTCTCCGCCTCTTCGGGATTTTTCGCGCCCAGCGCGCGCCCCGTCAGGCTCATAGCGGCGATCGTAAAGCCTATGCCGGAGGTAAAAACCAGACTTTCCACGCGCAAACCCACCTGATAACCCGTCATCACGCTATCGCCAAACGCGGCGATAATACGCATAAAGATCAAAAACGCGCCGTATGTGAAAAGCCGTTCCGCGCCGCCCGGGATACCGATCTTGACCCCGCGCCAAAATAGCGATCGATCGAGGGCTAAGATCAAAGAGAGAGGGCGTTTTTTGACGACAATAAGGTAAAAATAGCAGGCGGTTTCGATATAAAACGCGACCACGGTCGCCGCCGCCGCGCCCGCCACGCCGTACGCGCTTATGCCCAGCGGTTCGACGCCAAATATCAGCGTATAGCTTAGGACTATGTTGATCGCGTTGCTGAAGATTTTGATCATAAGCGGTTTTTTGATGTCCGCGGCGGCGCTGAAGGCGCTGAAGGCGATCTGATTTAGCATCATCGACGGCAGCGCGAACGCCATCACAAACAGATACGATCCGCCAAGCTCGATCACGCGATCGCCGACGCCCATCAGTTCAAATGGGTATTCCGCCAGCGCCGTGGCAGCCAAAAACGACGGAACGCTGAATAGCAGCGCGGCGGCGGAAAAAGTGGAATAGACCATCGCGGCGCTTTTGGGATCGCCCGCGCCGAAAAACCGGCTCATCATCGCGTTTGATCCGATATAAAACACCCCCATAAGCACATAAAACAGCCCCATAAACTGAACGGCGACGCCGATAGCGGCGGTGGCGGCGATCTCCAAATCCTTGACGAGATAAAAGTCTATCAGCACCTGCGTCATATCGATCAGCGCGCCTAACGCGGCGGGCAGAGCAAGGGCGACGACGCGAGAGAAGCGGGCTTTGCAGAAAAACGGCAATATAGTTCCTTCGGATATAAAGGTTGATTATACTACTATCCCCCAATGGCAACCGTTTTGGATTTTGTCGCGTGGGGCGCGATCACGCTTGTGTTTATCTATATCATTCGCGGCTATCACCGAAAGAAAACGGGGCTTGACGATTAAACCGATTATATGAGCGCGGAGGGCAAATTGGCGGCGTTTATTTTGCTGGATACCGAGACGACGGGCGGCGAGGAAGATCGCGTCTGTCAATTGGCGTTTTTGCTCGCTAGGGCAAAAGAGCCGCCGAAACTGTTTAACTCGTTTTGCAAACCGCCCGTTCCGATATCGTTTGACGCGATGGCGATCCACCATATCACGCCAGAAATGGTCGAGAACAAACCGCCTTTCGCCGAATGCGAGGCGGCGATCGCGCTAAACGAGATCAATAAAGAAGATAGCGTGCTGGTTATACAGAACGCGCCGTTTGATCTTGCAGCGCTTAGGCGCGAGGGTTTCGAGTGGAAGGGCGCAATCATCGACACATTGCGCGTTTCGCGCCATCTGCTTGGCGATCTGCCGCGCCACTCGCTGCAATATATGCGCTACGCGCTGGGTCTTTACCGCGACGAAGCGGCGTTTGGCGCGCAGATCGGCGCGGCGGTAAAGGCGCACGACGCGGCGGGCGATTGCGTCGTTTTGTTTCTGCTGACGCAGTATCTGCTCGACAAAGCCGCCGCCAACTCTAAGAAAGAGGCGGTTTTCGCGCTTATCGAGCTGTCCAATAAACCGATCGCTTTCAAGACGATCCGCTT
>JAITEA010000037.1 GCA_031282285.1 Helicobacteraceae bacterium | reverse complement strand
TCGGGCAGGGTCTTGAGATTATTAACCGCGCCCTTTAATCCTAAATGCTTCTCGTAGTTGCGGTGTAGATACTTGCCCGCCCATTCCTGATACGCTTCTTTGGACAATACGCCTTCATTGACCAGTTGCGATCCTAGATCGTCTATAGTCTGCCTTATATGGTCCGCAAGCGGCTTTATATGGACCGGTATGGTTTGACTATCGCCCGATAGGTATTCGTGCAAGGCTTTGCGTTCTGCTTCCGTGTATTCGCCCGCTATGGCTTTGTGGAGCTTCTCTAGCTTCTCGGCTTCTTGGTTGATGCCCATTGTTCTAGCTTCTCTCTTGGCGGCGTAGTCGTCGCTAAGGGTATTGGCGAACAATCGCTTAACCTTGCCCATTGGGGTGGTTATATCGTCGAAGGTTTTGGCGATCTTTACCGCGCCTTGATAGGACTTTTGCATATCGCGCTTGGCTAATCGGGACCCGATAGCTAAGCCGCCAATACCGCCGATTATCGCTCTTTCGGTGTTCCAGCCCTTTTCGTCGCTCATACCGCCAGCGACAAAGCCAGCCGCGCTGGAGCCTACTTGCGCGGGGGATTTTGCGGTAAAGCTCTTGTCTTTCGGGATAGAAGGCGCTATACTTTCACCCTTGCCGCTGGAGGTTGAAACTGTAATCGCACTGGGACCGGCAGGCTTACCGCTTGCCTCAATGGTGCTTCCTTTAGCGGCTTTCCTATTTGAATAGAAGCTGATTACCCGTTCCCCCGTTGTTTTCCCGTCTTTAATCACATCGCCTACAACCACTCTAAAGCGCACGCCGTCTATGTATGTCGGGTAAACCCGCTTGCCGTCTTTAAGATAAGGCTCAACGGACCGGACAATCTCGCCCATTCTGGTAAGCTCGCCCATAGTTACCCAGCCGTTATTACGAGGGTCTAAATGCTTCTCGATATGAACCGCGCCAAAGCCTTTTGAAGCGTCTCTTTTGTTCTGCCACCCTTTTTCATACTTAATTGCGTCCTCGACCGATTGAATATCCTTGCGGACAATCGTCGATATTTTCTCGCCCGTCTGGACCTTGTAGATGTTCTTGCTCTCTTTGTTGGCTCTCGACTGATTAGAAGCGTTGATTACCTCCGCGCCTTGAGCCGCCTTTTAGATCGCGCCTTGAGCGTCTAGCGCGACGAAGGGGTATCCCCGTTAGCGAGCGTAGCGAAGCGTTAAACAGGGGAATAGTCGCGCTACGCGAAAAAGCGATCGAAAAGGAAATAAGGCTCAAAGCGCGCGGTTTCTTTATCTTGCTTTCTTTCTTGCCCCAAAACGAGCAAGTCGTTTTGGGGACCCCAATGGCGGCAAAGAAAGAAAGAAAAAGATAAGCGAGCGTTGATCGGAAGGCGATCGGTTGCGCCGATTGCGTTTAATTTATGCCTTCGGCGTATTTGGGATTCCCGCCTTCCTCCGCGCCTTGCGCTCCTGCGGAGCGGGCGCTGCGCGGGAATGACGAGAGGGGGCGAGGGTATGGACGAACCCCCCCTTTAGTCCCCCCTTGTCAATGGGGGGGGATAAGGGAGATCGCAAGCGATACGATTAGGCGGATTAGAGGGCGGCTAAAATATCATCGATCCTGTCGGCGCGCTCCCAGCCAAAGCCCTCGCGCCCAAAATGCCCGTAAGCGGCGAGCGCGCGGTATTGCGGCTTGAGCAGATCGAGGCTGGCGACCGCGCCTTCTGGCGTAAGGTCAAACAGCTTTTTGATCGCCGCGATCACCCGCGCCTTATCTATTTTGGGCGCGAAATCGCCGTCTATATCGATCGCGATCGGCTCCGCTTCGGCGATCGCGTAGGTCAGATAGACAGAGGCGCGCTTGGCTACCTTGGCGGCGACCAGATTTTTGGCGATATAGCGCGCCGCGTAAGCGCCAACTCTGTCGATCTTGAACGGGTCTTTGCCGCTTAGCGCGCCGCCGCCGTGCGGGGCGTCGGGTCCGTAAAAGTCCATAACGCTCTTGCGCCCCGTTAGCCCCGTGTCGGCTTGCGGACCGCCGATCACAAACGATCCGGCGGGGTTTATCTCCACCCGCGTTTCGGCGGTAAAGAGGGGTTGCGGCAGGGCAACTTTGACCGCCTCCTCCATAATAGCCTCGCGCAAATCTTTAAGCGAAACGCTCCTGCTGTGATGGGCGGATACCAATATATGCGTAAGCGTCGCCGCGCCGTTTTCGTCAAAACGCAAAGCCACCTGCGCCTTGCCGTCGGGCAGCAAAAACGGCAAAACCCCCTCCTTGCGCGCGAGCGACAACCTGCGAGTCAGCCTGTGCGCCAGCGTAAGCGGCAGCGGCATAAGCTCCGGCGTCTCGTCGCAGGCGTAGCCCACGACGATAGCCTGATCGCTCGCGCCCAGAGCGCCGTTTGTCCGAACGCCGTCGGCTATATCGGGGCTGCGCTCGTTCACTGCGGTGATAACCCCCGCGCTTCTGTAGTCAAATCCAAACGCGCCGTCGGTGTAGCCAATCTCCCTGATCGCGTTTCGCGCGATCTCGCCGATGGGCGCGTAGGCTTCGGTTTTCATCTCGCCCGCGATCACGCAAAAGCCGTTGGAGATCATCGTCTCGCACGCGACGCTCGCGTTTTTGTCGCGCTCTATCAGCGCGTCCACAATCGCGTCGCCGATCTGATCGGCGATCTTGTCGGGGTGCCCTTCGGTAACTGACTCGGCGGTTCTTAAAATCACTATTTGCTCCCGTAAATCGTTTTGATATGCGCTAGTTTGCTTCCCATATTGGCAAGTAACATATCGGCTATAACCAGCGCCGTCATCGCCTCGCACACGACAGCGCCGCGTATCCCCACGCAACTGTCGTGCCGCCCTTTGATCGCGATAACGCGCTCGGCGCCGCGAATGTCGATCGTCTTTTGCGGCTTGAAAATCGACGGCGTGGGCTTGAAATGCGCCGTTATCTTTATATCCGCGCCGGAGCTTACGCCGCCTAGAACGCCGCCGGCGTTGGCGCTCAGAAAGCCTTCCGCGTTCATCTGATCGTTGTGCTCGCCGCCTCGCATAGCGCTGGCGGCTACGCCGGAACCGATTTCGACGGCTTTCACGGCGTTAATCCCCATAATCGCCTCGGCGAGCTTCGCGTCCAGCTTGCCGTAAAGCGGCTCGCCAAGCCCCGCGGGTACGCCCGTAGCGCGGATTTTCACGACCGCGCCGATCGAGTCGAGATCGCGCTTTGCCGCGTCGATAGCGGCGATCTGCGCCTGTTCTTTGTCTTTGTCCAGCGCGAAGATCAGGCTGTTTTTGGCGTACTCAAAATCCTCCGCCTCTCCCCAAACGCCGCCCACCGCCGCCACGCCGCTTTCGACCTTCGCGCCGATCGTTTGCAGCAGCAGTTTGGCGATCGCGCCGCCGGCAACTCTCGCCGCGCTCTCTCTGGCGCTGGATCGCCCGCCGCCTCTGTGATCGCGAACGCCGTACTTCATAAACCACGAGTAATCGGCGTGCGAAGGGCGGAATACCTCGCGCAGTTCGTCGTAATCGCCGCTTTTGACGCTCATGTTGGCGATAAAGATCGCAATCGGCGCGCCCGTCGCTACGCCCTCGAATACGCCGCTTAAAATCTCGGCGCGATCGCTCTCCTCGCGCGCCGTGCCGCCGGCTTTGGCTCTTGGTTTGCGCCGATCGAGTTCGCTTTGTATAAACGCCTCGTCGATTATAAGCCCCGCCGGAACGCCGTCCAGCACGCAACCGACGCCTCTGCCGTGCGACTCGCCGAAGGTGGTTAATATCAGCTTTGATCCGAAACTATTCATACTCTCTCTCCAGCGCGATCAGCGCGGCTTTGGCGGCTTCCTGCTCGGCGGCTTTCTTGGTGCCGCCCCTGCCAAGCGAAATATCCTCGCCGCCAACGCTGAGCGCGATCTCGAACTCCTTTTTGTGATCGGGTCCGATCGCGCCCGTTACGCGGTATTCGGGGACGACGCCAAACCTTGCCTGCGTCAGCTCCTGTAGTTTGGTTTTGTAATCGCTCAGCAGCGTTTCGGGATCGATCGCGCCAAACGCCGCCTCCTGCGCCCGCAAAGCGCATTTTCGCGCCGCGTCCAAACCGCCGTCGAGATAGATCGCGCCGATTAGCGCCTCGTAGGCGTTGGCTAAGATTGAGGGCTTTTTGCGCCCCTGATTTCTCGTCTCCGACGGGGAGAGAAACAGCGCCTCGTCCAGCCCCAGAAACAGCGCGATCTTGGCGAACGCCTCCTCGCTGACAAGCGCGGCGCGAATCTTGGTCAGATCGCCTTCGGCGCGGTTGGCGAAGCGCTCGAAAAGATATTCGCCCACGATCAGATCCATCACCGCGTCGCCTAGAAACTCTAAGCGCTCGTTGTTGTCCGCGCCCTTGACGCTCCGGTGCGTAAGCGCGGTTTTGAGCGTAGAAGGCGAACCGAAGCGGTAGTTTATGCGCTTTTGAAGCCGTTCCATAGGATTTTGCATCGGCTAGCGCCTTCTTGCCTCGGCTTCGCTTTTGGCGATCTGATCGCACCGCTCGTTCTCCGCGTGCCCGCTATGCCCGCGCACCCAGACGGCGTTTGTTTTGTGATCTTTGGAGGCTTCGATATACGCCCGCCACAGATCGGGGTTTTTTACTTTGGCGAAGTTCTTTTTGCGCCAGCCCTCCAGCCACTCGTTTATGCCTTTGACCACATAGGAGCTATCCGAATACAACTCGACGCTGCAAGGCTCTTTGAGCGCTTTGAGCGCCTCGATCGGCGCGGTCAGCTCCATTCGGTTGTTGGTGGTCGCCGCCTCGCCGCCTTTTAATATCCTTTCGCTCTCGCCGTAGCGCAAAATGGCGCACCAGCCGCCCGGTCCCGGGTTGCCTATCGCGCTGCCGTCGGTAAAAATCCGCACTTTTTTCATATAGCTTTCTCTAATAAAAATTGGCGCTGGCGTCGTAATTCCCGCCGTCGTTTTTCGCGCTTTTAACCAATACCGGCTCCACGCGCGCGATCTCCGCTCGCAGGCAGTTTGGACACCTTAAAAACGGCATCGGAAAACTGGTCATACAACGCGGACAACGGTACTCAAACGACAGATCGGCTATGTTTTTACTCTCGCCTAGCTTAATCAGCGCGTCCAGCTCGAAGATCGCGCTCTCCTTCGCCGCGTTTATCCAGCCTTTGGCGGTGTATAGCTCTCTTAAAAGCGGATATTTTAGCGCCTCTTCCTCGTTGAAATACGCCTTTGGCGCGCGCCAAAAGAGATCGAGCGCGTCGATCAGGCGATCTTCGTCGATTATCAGCCACGCGCCTTTGGGGTCGTGCTCCAGCGCGAACTCAAACGCGGCTCTAAACAGGCGCGGGTCTTGTTTCTGCAGATCGAGCAAAGCCGCCTCCCGTTTTTCGGGCGGCAGCAGCGGATCGTTTTCTATAATCTTGATTTTGATAAACGATCGCTCCCTGCCGTAATCCTCGCCGATCTCCTCCAGCGCGTCCAAAACCTCCAGCGCGCGGCGGTACTCTTTGGTTTGCTCGTAGATAACCAGCAGCAGTTCCAGCGCCTCTTTGTTGCGCGCCGAGAGCTTGATTGATTCTAGCAAAATATCGCGGCTGCGCTGGAAAAACCCCGCCCTGTGATAGCTCCTGCCAAGCCGCGTCATCGCCTCTACGCGGCGCGGTTTGTCGGCTACGATCTCCAGCAACGCCAGATAGATATGGATCGATTCGGGGTATTGCGCGCTTTTGAAATATATGTCGGCAAGCAGCATAAGCGAGTTGAACGAGTCGGGCTGCGAGATCAGCAGCGCCTTGTAATCCTTGCTTTGCGCGGCGGAATCGAAGCGGGAGAGAAAGCGCGTCAGCTTGCGCTCCTGCCGCCTTTTTTTGGACGCGGCTAACAGATGGTTCAAAATAGCGACCGCCGCCACGACCAACAGCAGCATCGCCACGCTGAAAACGGGATGCCGGTAATCGATCGCTAAAAACTCGAAGTCCATTCTGTCTCGATCCTAATCGCGCTTTTTTGCCAGCCGCTCGGATTGATCGAAGGCGGCTTTAACCGCGTCGATGATCGCGCCGCGAACGCCGCTTCGTTCAAGCGCGGCGATCCCCTCGATCGTCGTGCCGTTTGGGGAGCAGACGCGATCTTTAAGCGCCGCGGGATGTTCGCCGGCAAGCAGCGAGGGCATACCCTCAAAGAGCGCTTGCGTCAGCGCGTAGGCGTCGTCGCTTTTCATACCCAGCCTGACCGCGCCGTTTGCCAGCGCCTCGGCGATCAGCGCCAGATAACCCGGACCGCTTCCGCTCAGCGCGGTGGCGATCGCCAGCTCCTTTTCGCTCTCGAACCAGACGGCTTTGCCGACGGCGTTAAACAGTTCCAGCGCCTCGCTCTTAAACCCCGCGTCGCCCGTCAGCGCGGTCGCCGAGCGCTGATGCAAAGCGGCGAGATTGGGCATAGCGCGGATAAAGTAATCCGCCTCGAAGTTTTCCCGCAAGGTTTCAAGCGTAACGCCCGCCATAATAGAGACGATCGCTTTGGCGCGAACGGGGATTTTGACGCTTCCAAGCGATTGGGGCTTAACCGCCAAAACTACGATCCGACCCTTCGCCTCGCTATTATCCGCCGCGAAACGCGCGTTCTCAAGCGTTCGCCTGCGATCGGCGCTAGCTTCCGCCACAAGTACGCTATGGCTTGATCCCCACCCTTTCAACAGCGCGCCGCCCATCGCGCCCGCGCCTATAAGTAGAATGTCCATCGTCTATCCTTTGTAGAAGTATTATACAATTACGCTAAACAAGCAAAGGGGAGCGATGTCTAAGGGTTTTACGCTGATGGAATTGATGGTTGTTATCGTCATATTGGGGTTGCTGGCGGCGCTGGTCGTGCCCAATCTGATGGGGCAGAGCGAGGAGGCGAAACAGAAGCTCGCCTGCGTTCAGATGAAACAGCTTCAGGTCGCGCTGAACGACTTTAAGCTAAATCTTGGAGACTATCCGACTACGGAGCAGGGACTCGAGGCGCTGATCGCCAATCCCGACGAGGAGCGTTTCAAAAACTTCCGGTCGGGCGGCTATCTTAGCTCCAAAACGCCGCCCAAAGACCCGTGGAACAAGCCGTATATCTATATCAACGACGACGGCGCGCCCGATCTGATCTCGCTGGGCGCGGACGGCAAAGAGGGCGGGGAGAGCCAAAACCGCGATCTCAAACTAAGCGAATGCGAGCGCTAAAACGCGGCTTTACGCTGATCGAGCTGCTCGTCGTGGTTATCCTGATCGGCGTTATCTACTCGATCGCCGCCGCGACGCTCAAAGGCAAAGAAAGCCAAAACGCCGCCGACTGGTCGCTTGAGAAGCTCGATCTGACGATGCGCGAGTTTTCAAGCGGTTATATCAGGCTGTTGTGCGAGGGCGATCGGTGCGAAAACTGCCGCGTGGTCGATCGTAATGGCGAGGAGTTGATTGGCGATTTGAACATATTCGCTCAAACGCCCAAGGTTCTCTATTTCGACGAGAGCGGCTATCTGGGCGATATGAAGTTCCCCGCCGATCGCTGCTTTGAGATGGAGCGGTTTGAAAACGGCGCGATCAGCGATATGCTGGTCGAGCATCAAAACAGATTTTACCGCTACTACGCCTATATGCTGCCTTCGGAAATGTTTGTAAGTCTGGAGGAGGCTCGCGCCAGCCTCGATCCGCGCGCGCGCATACCGCAGTATAGCTCCGAGTTTTTCAGCGAGATCGACTGATGCTCTACAAATACCGCGCTATCGATCAAAAGGGCGAACGGCAGAAAGGCGCGATCGAAGCGGCGAGCGCCGAGGAGGCGGCGGCGAAACTGCGCGCCAAAGGGCTGCTGTTTGATCTGCTCGCGCCAGCCAAACCTTCGCCGCTGGCTAGGTTAAGAGGGCGCAAGGAGCGCATCGCGCCAACCGATCTGGCTAGGATCAGCCGCGATCTGGCGATCTACCTCAAAGCGGGCGTCTCTATCGTGAACGCTATCCGCCTCGCCTCGTCTCAATACGCCTCCGATCGCAAGACGGCGGGTTTTCTCTCGGCGCTGGCGACGCTGCTTGACGAGGGCAAGAGCTTTTCGCAGGCGCTGGAAAATCAGAGCGTTTTCGAGATTCCCCCCTTTTTCGCGCAGTCGATACGCATATCGGAAAACGGCGGGGCGCTGCCCGAAGTGCTGCAAGAGCTTTCGCGCTTCATCAAAGATCAAGAAGGCGTGAAAAAGCAGGCGAAAAACGCGCTCTTTTACCCGCTGTTTATCGTGGTCGTTTCGATCTGTATGCTGATCTTTATGATGACGGTCGTCGTGCCGCAGATTACGGGAATGTTCACGCAGCTTGGGCAGGAGCTGCCCGCGCTTACCCGTTTCGTGATAGGCGTCAGCGATTTTATAGGCGGCTACTGGCTTCTGATGCTCGTCGGCGCCGCCGCTATCGCCGCGACGCATACGATCGCGCTTAAAACGCGCAAAGGCTATCGCCGCGCCGTTCATCTGTTTCTCATCAAAATCCCGCTGCTTGGGCGCATAACGATGAACGCGGAGCTGGCGCGGTTTTGCTATATGTGTTCGGTGCTGATGCGAAGCGGCGTGCCGTTTGTACAGACAATCCGTCTGGCGGCGAGCGTTCAGAGCAACGAGGTTTTATCCTCCTTGTTTTTCAAAGCCTCCGATCGGCTTGTGGAGGGCGGCAGGCTCTCGGTGGCGCTTCAGCAGAGCGGCTTTGCGATAGATCAGGCGTTTGTCCGCTCGATCGCGCTGGGCGAAGAGACCAGCGAACTGGAGGCGATACTGTCCAATCTTTCCACGCTCTATTTCGAGGAAAACCGCGATCGCATAGCCGTGTTTTTGTCGCTATTGGAGCCGGCGCTGATGCTGCTTGTCGGCTCTCTGGTCGGCTTTATAATCGCCGCGATGCTGCTGCCGATCTTCTCGATGAATATCGGCGCATGAGATCGGGCGCTTTTACGCTGATCGAGCTTATCGTTAGCGTCGTTATTCTGTTTTTGCTGATATTCTTTCTGGCAAACGCCAACTTGACGCTAAGGGCTTCGCTGGAGCAGTCGCAAAAATACGAGGCGATCGAAAAGCGCGATTACGATTTCGCCTCGCTGTTAATCGCGGATATTATGCAAGCCGACGGCGTTAATATAGCGCGGGGGCGCGAATACGATCAGCTCTACCTGAGCGCCTCGCGCAACTCGCTTAGAGGGCTTAGCCGAACCAATATCGCCTACGCCGCGCTCAAACCCTCCGCGACGCTTATCCGCATCGAATCGCCGCGCAATTTTAAGCTGCCCATCGAAAGCGGCGAGGTCTATAAATACCACTTTCTGCCATTCGCGCAGCCGCTCGATAGCTTCAAGGTGTATAAAAGCCAAAAGCGCGATCAAAACGGCTCCTCTTGCTCGCTCTTAATCTATATCGCGCCAAAAGGCGAAGAGGTTAAACTCTTTGAACTCGGACTATTAAACGCCTCCGCCTGCTAATCCCCCCCTTCGCCCTCTGCTGCACTTCGCTCTCCCCCTCACAGATAAGTGGTTCTCGTCATTCCCGCGAAGGCGGGAATCCATCTTGAATTAAAGCTTTGCGGTTTTGATCAACTTCCGATCGCGCTTTTTGCTCTCCCTTTCCCCCTGTCAAGGGGGGTTAGGGGGGTTTCTCCGCTTCGCCCTCCGATAAGGGGCAAGGGGGGTTTAGCGTATCAGCTCCCCTTCAAATCGGGTCTAAGTGAAACCTATGCGCTAAGATGTTTCTACCTCCGTTTGTGTCTCAATCCCCTTAAAATCGGGTCTAAGCGTAACTTATTTTGTCTGTATTTACGACTATGTTGTCGTGTCTCAATCCCCTTAAAATCGGGTCTAAGTGAAACCCTTACGGGTTTAACGCTTTTTGATACTTTGAGACGCTTAACGAACGCTGTAACCGTCGCTATTCGCCGTCAAAGAACAAAAGCTGGCGAAATTATAGCGCTCTAACCTTAAAGATTTCTTTGAGGCATTCTAGAAGGTTAAAAAGAGCCAACAAAGCCTCTTTTTTCGTAAAACGCTTTAGTATTTCAATTCTTTCTCAATTCTGTCAAGTTTCAACTAATTTAAAATCTTAAGAATTGCCAACAAAGCTTCTAATAGAGAGGAATATTGGGATAGATCGTGGTTCGTAAGTTTTCAAGATGGATTCCCGCTTTTTACAAACCCCCCTTATCAGGGTGTGGGAGAGAGCGCGGAAACCCTATTGCTCACACTTATCGGGGGGAAGCGGCGCGTAAGCTACGCTCTCGCATAGGGGAAGGGCAGCGGGGGCGGGTAAGGTAGAAGAGGGAGGAATTATGAGGAGAAGAGGGTTTCAAAGCGATCGCGATCGCCCCAGTCGCTCCTGATAGCGTCGGAGAAGCTGAACGATTCGCTATTTAGCGCGCCCATAAGCGGATTTTGCGCGTCCTCCAAGAACGCCTGCGCGTAGGCGCTTTGCGTCTCGTGGACGATCGCGCTATGAACGGCGATATGTTTTTCGTCCCGCAGCGCGCGCGCGGCAAACCAGCAAAACACCCGCGCGAACTGCTCCGCGCTTGGGTTCACTGGCATAACGACCCAGCGATCGCTGTGCGATTTTATAGCCTCGATATACGAGCGCTCGTCGCCGCTCCAGATCGCCGCGCAGTGATCGAAGCTATCGATAAACCAACCGAGCCGCTCTTTGATTAGCGTAAAATCCAGCGCAATTCCGTTTGACTGAAATCCGTTTGCGTTCAGGAGTATCTCTACTTTATAACTATGCCCGTGGAGGCTTAGCGCGCACCTTTTGCTATGCGATCCGCGAACGATATGCGCGTTTTCAAATCTGAAAAGCTTTCTGATAATCATCTATTCCCTTAGCGCCGCCCGCTGCGCGTGAGCGATCGCAACGGCGATCGCGTCGGTGATGTCGAGCGGTTTAATCTCTTGCTTTATGCCCAACAATACCTTAACCATATACGCCACCTGCTCCTTGTCCGCCTTGCCCTTGCCGGTTACAGATTTTTTCACCTGAAGCGGGGTATATTCGTGAAAAACTCCTAATTCCTGAATCAATTTTAGTAAGATCGCGCCGCGAAACTGAGCTAGTTTCAAAACCGTCTTTGGGTTATAGGCAAAGAATATATCCTCGACCGCCGCCTCGTCGATCTTGTGATTCTTAAAGATTCGATCTAATTCTTCGATAAGGGAGGGAAGCTGCGCTACAAGCGGGTTCGGAGCTATTTTAATAAAGCCGGCTTCTATTAAACTCATCTTCCGCCGCTCAAGGTTCAGAATCGAGTAACCGCACTTGGCGGTGCCCGGATCGACGCCTAAAATGACCATCTTTATAAAACCAAGCCCTTTCTGTTTTCACCAGAATTTCACTATGTGAATAACTTATAAACGATATACTATAATCTTTCTACTTTAAGAACGGAGATGAACTTTGTTAATTTTTGATCTGCTCTGCGGCGAGCTGAAAAAACAGGTTCCAGACGACGAGTTCGACCGCTTCGTCGCGCCGCTCAAACTACTTGAAAAACGCCTTAAATCCGACGAAGTTGTCCTCGAAGCGCCAAATCCCTACATAGCGTTATGGGCGCAAAGCCGCTACGGTTCCAAGATAGCCGACTTCTTTGAAAAAGAGAGCGGCGTCAGACCAACCGTGCGCGTAACCGCCAAAAGTATGGAATCCAAA
>JAITEA010000024.1 GCA_031282285.1 Helicobacteraceae bacterium | reverse complement strand
GGCAGAGCCTTTTACGGCTACGAGTTTGTCTGCGCGGTTCAAAGCGGCAATATCTACGCTATCCAGCCGCACCCAGAAAAGAGCCACAATATCGGCTTGCGGATATTGCGAAACTTCTCCGCGCTTTAGGGCTTTAGGGTTTAAGGCGTAAAACGGCGCTTAAACGCGGCAAAGATAAACATAGTACAATTGCTAAGCGAAACGATAAAGTTAAAACCGATAGCGATTAACAATACGAAGCGTAACACGGAGCGATAATGCAATTTGAAGAGGCTTTGAAACTATACGATCTGGAGCTGTTTGATCTTGGCGCGAGGGCGGATAAAATACGGCGCGCCTATCACGGCGACAAGGTTTTTTACAACCGCAACCGCCATATAAATCCGACTAATATCTGCGTCGATCACTGTAAGTTCTGCGGCTTTTCGGCGCACCGCAAAAATCCAAACCCGTACGAGATGAGTATCGCCGAGATCGCGCAAACCGCGGCGGAAGCGCAAAAACGCGGCGCGAAGGAGGCGCATATCGTCGGCGCGCACAACAAACGGCTTGGGCTGGATTGGTATTTCGAGGCGTTCGCGGCGGTCAAAAAAGCCGCGCCGAATATTCATCTGAAGGCGATGACCGCCGCCGAAGTGGAGTTTTTGTCGCGAACCTATCATTTGAGCTTCGACGAGGTGCTGGATCGTATGATCGCAAGCGGCGTGGATAGTATGCCAGCCGGCGGCGCGGAGATATTCGACGAGGAGCTAAGGCGCGAAATCTGCGACGGCAAGGTCAAATCCGCCGACTGGCTGGCGATCCACGAGCTGTGGCACAAACGCGGGCGCAAAAGCAACGCCTCGATGCTCTTTGGGCATATCGAAACGCGCGCTCACCGCGTCGATCATCTGCTTAGGTTGCGCGCCTTGCAGGAAAAAACGGGCGGGTTTAACGCCTTTATCCCGCTTTTGTATCAGACGAAAAACAACTTTCTGGAGATCGACAAAACGCTTGACGCGGAGGAGATATTAAAGACGATCGCGATCAGCCGTATCGTGTTGGATAATGTGCCGCATATCAAAGCCTATTGGGTCGGGCTGACGCTCAATCTCGCGCTGGTAGCACAGGAGTTTGGCGCGGACGATATGGACGGCACGATCGAACGCGAATCGATCAACAGCGCGGCGGGCGCGGCGAGCAAAGAGGGGGTGAGCGAGAAGCTTATGCGCGATCTGATCGCAAACGCCGGCTTTACGCCAATCGAGCGCGACAGCGTATATAACGAGATCGGCTAAACGCCCCGCCCCCAGCGCCAATCGCTCGCGAACCGATCTGATCCCTTCGTTCCCCGCCCGCCCGATATACTCCGTATCAATCTCCCACGCGTTACTACAGAAAAGCAGAATGATGACGAGCAATTTAGGAATATTAGCGTAAGATTTGCTTAGATTGGCGTTTATGGGGGGACGGCGGCAATGGAAAATCCGGTTACATTACAGGATTTGATGACCGCGTTTAATAGTCTGATAGCGTCGTATGACACTATAGCGACGGTTTATGTAGCTATCTTGGCTTCCATCACTATAGCATTGACTATAGGCATTCAGATATACCTCAATAAACGCAAAAATGACGAAGCTAAAGCGGCTATCGCCGAAATAGTCCAGATTATAGATAAAGACGGCGAGTTAAGAGCGGCGCTGGTTCGCGCATTATTCGCGACCCCGAATTTCAAAGAGGAGTTTAATCGTCTGCTTGACATAAGCGTAAATGATAAAATGGACGATAAAATCGCCGATTATATGGATACAAAAGGCGCGGCAAAAAAGAAAAAAAGTATTAAAGGTCTAGAGAAAGGAGTTATTCAATGAGCGATCTGGCAAAGTGGGAAAACAAAACTCCAAGCGATATTATCGCGGAATTGAACATTAAAGAATTACCCGTTGATCCTTTCGATATAGCCGCCAGAATTGGCGTAGTAGTCAAGAAAGATATTGATTGGGAGAAAATGGATGCCGACGGCGAAATATACATAAACGAGAGCGGCAAACCGGAGATATGGATTAATCCCATGATGCATCCAAATCGCCAAAATTTCACGCTGGCGCACGAGATAGGGCATCTGACGCGCGACCTTTTACCCAATATAGGCGAATTCAAAGCGTTGCAAGACAACTATTCTACCTTACAAAGAAACGGCGCGAAAACATATGCGGAAACAATGGCTAATATCTTTGCCTCTAAATTGTTAATGCCGGAAGATTTGATAGTCAAGTATGGACAAGAAATAGTTGATGAATACAAAAAAGAGAAGAATAAAGATATGCCAATTGAAAAGTTTATTCCAATAATCGCCAACAAAGCGCATGTTTCGGCGGAAGCTATGCGCTACCGGCTAAAGAAATTAGGAATTATATAGCGGCTACTTGAACGGATCGAACCTCTCAAAGACGACGGCTTATTAGAGAGGCAAAAGCCGCCGTTTCGTCCTAAATAGATTGAGCTTATCCGCCGCCCAATCCGCACGCGCCAGATCGTCCTCGTCGTTAAACGGCGAACTCGCGCCGATAGAGCCCAAACTGCAAAGCGGCGTTAATCGCATAGGCAGGCGCCAATCCATCTGTCAAATCTTTGCGATGCGATCAACCTACGCAACCCCCACCACCCATTGCCCCTTTGTCAGGGGGGAAGGCGAAGCGGCGGGGGGCGGTTAGAGCGAGATCGCCGAGCTAGAAGTGCGAAAAGCCGCGAGGCGCATAAGTTTTGCCGCCGCTTATCAGCTTTCGATCCGCAATCGCCCGTCCGATCGCGATAGCGCCAGCGTCCAGAATCGTTTTGTGAGCGTCGCTTGGCGCGGTAAAGAGCAACTGATACTCCTCGCCGCTATGCAAGGCAAAATCCAGCGCTTTATCAAAATCGCCAATCGCCAACAGCGCTTCGTCCGCTATCAGCGCTTTGGGATCGCTTACCTCGAAACCTACGCCGCTAGCCTCCGCCAAATGTCCCAGATCGCCCAAAAAACCGTCGCTGATGTCGATCGCGCTTGAGGCGTATCGCGCTATTAACGGCTGCAAAGCCAGCGCGAGTCGCGGATACAGATGCATCTTGGCGAGCGTTTCGTCGGCTGAACCCTTAAGCAGCGCCTCAAGCCCCAGCCGGCTGGCGCCAAGCGGCGCGGAGAGCCACAGATCGTCGCCGGCTTTCGCGCCGCGCCGCGAGACAAACCGCGTCGTCGTCCCAAGTATCGCGCCGCCAAGCTGAACGCTCTCGCACCGCGTCAGATTGCCGCCTGTGGCGGTTACGCCGAACCTTTCCAGCGCGTCGTTTACGCCGTCGTATAGCTCGATTAGCCAGCTTTCGTCCAGATCGGCGGGAACGCCTATGGAAAGGTTGATCCATTTGGGAACGCCGCCGCACGCCAAAATATCGCTCGCGTTGGCGGCGATCAGCTTAAAACCCACGCCGCGAGGCGGAAAATCGCGTCTGAAGTGGACATTTTCGCGCATATCATCGTTGCTGATCAGCAAAAGCTCGCCGCCCGCAGCCACGCAGGCGCAGTCGTCGCCGACGCCTTGTATCACCCCGCGCCCTCGCGTTCTAAGACGCTTGGTTAATAACCCGATAATCTCAAATTCGCTCTTTGCGCGCATACCGCAGAATGCCATCAATCGGCTTAAACGCATATTCGCTACGCTTCGCGTAAAATACGCGCAAAGGATTACTATGAGCGAAAACGAACGCAAGACTAAGTCTTCGCTACCAAAGCGAATGTTTGTGCTGGCGGCGCAGGGGTTGCTGACCATATTTCCGCTTGTGGTTACGATCTATCTTGTTTACTGGTTTGTTACCTCGATCGAGAGCGGTATTCACAACCTGCTGAACCTGATCGTGCCGGATGTCCAGTACTTCTACGGGCTTGGCATTATCGTGGGGATCGCCGTACTGCTTGGCGTCGGCTGGCTGGTGAACGCCTATTTTGTGCGCAAACTGCTCAAGTTCGGCGATACGATCTTGGAGCGCATTCCCGTCATCAAGACCGTCTATGTGGGGCTGCGCGATTTCGTCGGCTTTATGTCGATGACCAAAAAGCAGACCGAAGGTTCCGCCGTACTGGTAACGATCGGCGGCAAAAAGGTGATTGGCTTTATCACCGATCATCACGCCGGCAAGACGCTTGGGATCGACGACGATAATCTGGTCGGCGTCTATATGCCGCTTGGCTATATGATCGGCGGCTATGTCGTATATGTGGATAAAAACGAGCTTACGCGCCTGAATATCGGCTCGGAAGAGGCTATGCGTCTGGCGCTCACCGGCGGTATGACCTCGCAAAAAGAGGCGGTCGAATAAAAGGAACTGTTCTTGCTTCCTAGCGGCATACCAGCCGTTAGGGAGACGAATGCGAACGCTTGTCGCCGCGCTACTTGCGATATGCTCTATTCGCGGCGAGGAGTTTGTCCGCTTGGATCTGCCCGCGGCAAAGCCGTTTAGCTCCGCCGTTCAAACCTATCAAACGCCCGCAAACCGCTTTCCAAACGCGAACTACGACGACGCGTTCTTGAATCTCGCGGCGGCTTACGCCAACGCGCCGATCGAACACGAGCGGCTCAAAGCCGTAACGCTCGCGATGATGATGCTCGAATCGGGGCGCGGATCGTCCGATCTGGCGAAAAAGTTCAACAACTTCGGCGGCTTGAAATACCGCCAAGAGATGGCTTCGCTCGCGCAAAAGATTCGCTACAACGCCAGCGACGGATACGATTACTACTGCGAATTTGACTCGATCGAGTCGTTTATCGACGGCTTCTGGGCGTTTTTGGATCGCAAACCTTACGAAGGGTGGCGCAAAAAAGCCTTCAGCGAAAAGGCGTTTTTGGAGTTTATCGCGCCGATCTACTGCCCGTACAACAAATCGTACGCCTCGCAGGTCGCCTCTTTGCTGCCCGAAGCCCGCGCGTTGCTTGGCAGATACAAAAACGACGGACGCTTCGCTATGACGAAAACGCTAAAGAGCTTCTAGCGCCTCTATAGGTTTTTGGATCGATCTTTCGGCGAGCGCGTTTTTGACGCCGTAGCCCCACTCGGCGAATACGCCCGTTATCCCCGCCGCGCGCGCGGCTTTCATATCCTTGAGGCTGTCGCCCAAAAATATTGCCTCTTTGGACGCGCCGCCTAACCGATCCAGCGTCAGATAGAGCATATCGGGCGCGGGTTTTGGGTTCGCGACGCAGTCCGCGCCGACCATCGCCGCGAAATAACGCGAAACGCCCGCGTAATCCAGCATAATCCGCGCAAAGCCGCTTGTGGCGTTGGTGGCTACCGCCATTTTTACGCCGCGATCGCTAAGCGCCTTAAGCAGATCGGTTATACCGTCGTATAGTTTCAGGTTGTTTAAGCACGCCTTTTCGTAATGCGCCTCGAAAATTTTATGGTCGGCTTCGCCCGCGTTTTCGCCGTAAAAAAACTTAGCCGACTCGAAGGTGAGCGCGTTTACTTTCGCGATAATCTCGTCTCGTTTCAGCGGCGGCAAGCCTTTGCGCGCTCTAGCGTAGTTGATCGACTCGCCGATATTATCGCCGCTATCGACTAGCGTGCCGTCAAGATCAAAGATTACAATAGTTTTCATAACGCAATAATAGCCAACGCAAACGAAACCCGCCCGCTCTCGCCATTCCCGCGTATGCGGAGCAGAGCGCTTGCGCTCGTGTCGGCGCTGAGGAAAACAGCGGAAATAACTAGAGGCGCGCGCGGGTTCGTGCTGGTAGAAGGGAAGGATTAGGGTTCGTCGGCGCTGTCGTCGCGAGGGTCGAGGTGAATGGTGATTAGCCATTTGGCGTTGGGATCGAGCGCGGCGATCGCGCTTTCGGCGTAGTCGCTGGTATCGTGCGCGTCCTTTAGCGAAATAGCCTCGCAAAACACCAGATGCGCCTCGACAAGATAGGTTTTGGCGCTTTTGCGCGTGCGCAGGGAGTGATAATTCTCGACGCGAGGCGCGTTTGCGAGTATCTGGCGTATCTGGTTTAACAGCGGCTCGTCTATGGCGCAATCCATCAGCGTCAAGACGCCTTCGCGGATAATTTTATACGCGCCGAAAATAATAAAAATCGCGATCGCGATCGAGACCGCGCCATCGATAAAATGCCAGCCGCTTAGCGCGATCAGCCCAAGCGAAACGATCACGCCGATATTTGTCCATAGATCGCTTTTGTAATGCAGCAGATCGGCGCGGAT
>JAITEA010000251.1 GCA_031282285.1 Helicobacteraceae bacterium | reverse complement strand
TGAGCGTAGCTTACGCTCCTCTTCCTTCGCGATTCCTCGCTTCCTTCGGGAGCTTCGGTCGGAGGCTTTGCCTCCTATCGCTTCGCCTCCTCCCACCTCCCCTTAAGCGAGTGTCGCTCTGCGCCGCTTCCCCCCTGACAAGGGGGGGGTTAGGGGGGTTTCAAACCTTTCATAAGCCGTTAAACTTGCGATCGCGCCTCTCGTCATTCCCGCGCAGGCGGGAATCCAAATACGCCGAAGGCGTAAATTAAACGCGATCGGCGCAACCGATCGCCTTCCGATCAACGCTTCGCTTATCTTTTCTCTCTCTTGATACGATCTAAAAGGAGTCTCGAGGCGCGGAGAGAGAAGGCAATTAAGTTGGCTTTCTGTATTTCGTTTATTTTTTAGAGATGGATTCCCGCCTTCCTACGCACCTTACGCCGCTATCGCGGCGGGCGCGGCGCGGGAATGGCGGAATGGCGGGAGCGTCGCGGCGGATCGCGGCGACGCGAGGGGGATTTATTGGTTGTCGATCATCGCGATAAACTTTGGGATAAAAGCGCGGGCTTTTTGGATCGAGGTTGGTTTATCGTGCCCCGGGTAGAGCGGTCGATCGTCTATTCCGTCCGCTCCGTAAAGCCTCATAAACTTTTCCAGCGATCGCTTCATATCGCTCCCGTTTGAAGTGGGAAAATCGTAGCGCCCGACGCAATCGTTGAAAATAAAATCGCCGCTAAAAATGCGATCTTCAAACTCGATCATAGAACAGCCCGGGGAGTGCCCCGGAAAATAAACAAACTTGAAACAAAAATCGCCGATTGTAATCGGCTCTTCGTCGGATACCAGATAATCGGCTACGCAAGGTCTCTGATTCATACCGAAATAGTCGATATTGAGCATAAAATTATCCTCTTGGCGAATATAGATCGGTATCTTTAGCTCTTGTTGCAATATCGCGCAGCCGTAAGTGTGATCGCTATGCCCGTGCGTATTGAGCGCCGCCAGCGGATCGGGCGCGTTTCTGACGATCCACTCAACCGAGCCGATACCAGGATCGATAACGATCGAGCGATTATTTTTGATTAAAATATAGCAGTTGGTCATATAGCCGCGCCCCATCGGTTTTACTAGCATCTTCATTTTTTCCGCCTTTTTATCAAAATATAGCGATCCCCTCGCGGGACTATAAACCATTCTAGTCTATCTATTCCTCTTTTTTCGCTAATATACATCAACAATCTGCGCTCTTTCCGCCTGTTTCTGGGCATAGCCGGATAGTCGAATCCGCCCTTGCAAAGCGGATTGCAGCGCGCCAAACGCCAAATTATCCGCGCCAGCGCCGCGGGCAAAGATCGCCTCTCCAGCTCCCACAGCGCGTAGGTGGAGCAGCTTGGGTAAAAACGGCACCAACGCCCTAAAAACGGCGATAAAACAATCTGATAAAGCCTGACCAAATACCAGAACGGGCGGTTTAACAAGGGCGTTTGCATAGGGTCATTTTAACCTTTAACCGCTATGTGGGTAAAATCCGCGATTATTTCTTGGGCGGGAGAACAGATGTTGAAAATTGTAACGGCGCTAATCGCGTGTTGCTTGGCGCTGAACGCGGCGCTGTACGAATCCAACGAAGGCGGTCGCGATCGCTCGACGCTGTTGTCGCTCGACGTGGACGAATCGTTTTTGCAAGACCCCGAACTTCAGATGATGAAAAACAATTTCGTTTTTTATAAGCAAGAGGCTTTCTTGCGTATTCTGTCCGACGCGTATATCTACAGACCGCTTATCAAGCAGAAGATCGCCGAGGCGGGCTTGCCGCCGGCGATCGTCTATATGGCGATGGCGGAATCGAGTTTCAAGCCTAAAGCCTACTCTACGGCTCAGGCGGCGGGGATATGGCAGTTTATCGCGGGAACGGCGAAACGCTACGGGCTTAAGGTCGATAGCTATGTGGACGAAAGGCGCGATCCTATCAAATCCACCGACGCGGCGATCAGATACCTCAAAGACCTGCATTCGCAATTTGGCAAGTGGTCGCTCGCGATTATGGCGTATAACTGCGGCGAGGGGCGGCTGAAAAAGGCGATCACGCAAGCCGGAACGGACAATCTCGAAGTCATTATGAGCGTAAATCCCAAGACCAACAAACCCTATCTGCCCTTTGAAACGCGCCACTATCTGCGGAAGGTGCTCGCGTTAGCCTCGCTCTCGGAGAGCGAAAGCGTGATGGTCGGGGCGAGCGCCGAACACCTGCTCAACCGCGGATCGTCCTACCCGATGGCGGTGGCGGAGGTCGCGCCCGGGGCGACGCTTCAGGAGATCGCCAGAGCCTCTGGAACCAGCGTCGCCAGCATACGCGCGCTAAACCCCTCGCTGCGCTACGAGTTTGTGCCTCCGTACGGCAAAAGCTACTCGATCTATCTGCCCTACGACAGGTTAGCCGAGTTTAAGCAAAACTACGAGTTTTCCACAAACCGCAACCGCTATATCGTGCATATCGTTCAGCGCGGCGACAATCTGAGCGTTATAGCCGAGCGCTACGGCGTAAGCGTGGCGATGGTTAAGGATTTTAACCGCCTTTCTAGCGCGACGATCAAGCAAAACCAGCAACTGGTGATACCTATGATCCGCCAGAGCGTTTCGGCTGACGACGCGAAGGAGTACATCGTCCAGAAGGGCGATTCGCTCGATTCGATCGCCAAGAAGTTCAAAATATCTATCGCCGAGTTGAAAGATGCCAATCAACTCAGACAAAATACGATTTATGCGGGCGATCGGCTTATTATTCGCCGTTAGCGTTTTGTTTATCGGCTGTAGCGACAAATATCAGGGTCGCTCGACGGTAATCGGATACTATCCAAGCGAACGAGCGAGCCCCTACGCCAGCGGCTACCGCGCTCCTGAGCCCACGCGGGGCGACGGCGCGGCGAGTATGCACAGCGCCACGCTTCGCGGCTATACGGTGCTGGGCAAGCGCTACTATCCGCAGATTCGCCCGATCGGCTGGAAAGAGACGGGTATCGCAAGCTGGTACGGCGCGGAGTTTCACGGCAAAAAGACGGCAAGCGGCGAAACCTACAATATGTACGCCGCCGGCACCGCCGCGCACAAAACGCTACCGATGAACACGATCGTGCTTGTTACCCACCGCGAAAACGGCGCGCAGGTCAAAGCCAGAGTGAACGATCGCGGACCGTTCGTCGCTGGGCGCATTATCGATCTAAGCTACACGGCTGGCAAGGCGCTGGGGCTTGACAAGACGGGAACCGCGCCCGTTACGATAGAGGTGCTGGAGTACGACGCGCATATAGCCTCGCGTATCGGCGATCATAGCGCGCCAAAAAGCGCGAGCGGCGGCGAAACGCAGTCGGAGCAGGCTCCAAGCGGCGCCTTTTTGATCCAATTGGGATCGTTTCGCGCTTTAGAGGGCGCCAACCGCCTCAAAACCGACGCGCAGAAAAAAACGGGCGGGCGCGCCGTGGTGATTCAGACGGTAAAATTCGGCGGAGAAGACCTCCACCGCGTTTTGATAGGCGGCTTTGAAACCAAAGAGGAAGCCACGCGCTTCAAAAACTTGAACGGCTTTGACGGCGCTGTCGTGGTAAGCTCTTCATAAAGGCGTTATGATGATTGTCAGAAACAGAAAAACCAACGAAACGGATATATCGCTCGAACTGGAGCTAAACGGGCGGGGCGAGAGCGAGATTGACAGCGGCATCGGCTTTTTTGACCATATGCTGCAATCGCTGGCGAAGCACGCGCTGATCGATCTGAAGCTCAAATGCAAAGGCGATCTCGCCGTTGATGGACACCACACGGTCGAGGATATCGGCATCGCGCTTGGGAGCGCGCTGAACGAGGCGATCTTTCCCGCCGCGGGGATCGAGAGGTTTGCCGATCGCATCGCCGTTTTGGACGAAGCGGCGGTTCAGTGCGCGATCGACATTGGCGGGCGGGCGTTTCTAAGCTGGAACGCGCCGGTCGATGGTATGATCGGCGAGTTTGACGCGGAGCTAACGGAGGAGTTTTTCCGCGCTTTGGCTATGAACGCGAAAATATCCGTCCATATCGCGCTGCTGCGCGGCTCCAACCGCCACCATATCGTCGAGGCGGCTTTCAAGGCGTTTGCTATCGCCCTGCGCTCCGCGATCGCGCCAAACCCGCGCGTAACCGGCGTACCAAGCCTAAAAGGAACGCTCTAATTGAAAATATGGGTTTTCGCTTTGGCGCTGTCGTTTTTGAGCCTGATTGCCTCGCTCGTTCTGGAGCCGGCAAACAGAGAGGGCGCCGCGCAGCAATCGACGGCGCGTATGGAGTTTAACGGCTATATCATATACGATATAGGCGTTTTGGGCGTTTCCGGCGTTTTGACCGCGCAGAGCGGACGCGTCTTTGCCGACCGCGAGGAGCTGGACTACCCCGTGGCGCTTAGGGAGACAAACGGTTCGTTCGACGGGCTATCGGGCGTTTTGGGCGTGGTCAAAGGCGACAATATTCTTATAAAAAACAAAGTTTATTACTGGGACGACGCGGGGCGGACGCTCAAAACGCAGTCGGCTAAATACGATAAGAAAAGCCAGATCATAATTGGCGAAGGCGCCTTTACGCTGACAAGCGATCAGGGCGTAATGCAGGGCGTGGGGTTTAGCGCCGATAGCTCCAACAAGATTTTTACCGCTAGTAAAATTAAGGCGATCTTAAATGATACGAATATGTAGCCTGTTAGCTTGTCTGTGCGCGCTTGCTTGCGCCGATACGATCGAGGCGACCGCCGATCGCCTCCACGCTGACGAAAACGCGGGCAGAACGACGCTGGAGGGATCGGTTAAGATCGAGCGGGGCAAAGATATTCTGCGCGGCGATCGCGTAACGATCCTATTCACGCGCGATCGCGAGATTACCAGATACGAATCCAAAGGCGCCTCGTCGTTTAGCGTAACGATCGACGACGGATCGCAATATACGGGCGCGGCGGACGAGATCGTCTATCTGCCGTCCAAAGGTCTTTACACCTTAACCGGACGCGCTTGGGTAGAAGATCCGATCAACAAGCGCAAGATAATCGGCGAAGAGATTATTTTCAACGAGATAACGCGCATAGCGCGGGTAAGCGGCAAGGAGTCCGCGCCCGTGAAGCTGATATTCACCGTCAAAGATCGCAATGACACAAAACCTTAAGATCGAGGCTAAGTTTCTGCTCTCCGCCTCAAGCTTAGCCGACGCTCCTCAGCCGAGTTTAAGCGAGGTCGTTTTTCTAGGGCGATCCAATGTGGGGAAAAGCTCGCTGTTAAACGCGCTGTGCGATCGCAAAAATCTTGCCAGAATCAGCTCCGAAGCGGGCAAAACGCGTATGATCAACTACTACGAGATCAAAGCGCGGCGCGATCAGGAGCAGATCGCGCTGAGGTTTGTCGATCTGCCCGGTTTTGGCTACGCGAAAGCCTCCAAAGCCGAGCGCGAATCGTGGGGCGAAAACCTAAGCCAATTTTTGCGCCGCCGGCGATCGATCCGCCTGTTTTTGCGCCTGATCGACAGCCGCCATATCGATCTGCCGCAAGATAAGGTTATGAGCGACTTTATCCGCGCCGCGACGCAACCCGATCAGACGAGTATGGCTGTCTATACCAAAGCCGACAAGCTAAACCGCAGGGAAAGAGACGCGCTTTTGCGCCTGAAACCGGACGCGCTCCTGCTCTCGTCGGTAAGCAAAGAGGGGCTGGACAAGCTCTGGGAGCTGATCATAGAGGCGATCGCGGGAGCGTAGATGGAACTGACCAAAGCTAAGCTATCGGATATAGCGCAGATGCAAAACCTCGTCAAGCCCTATATAGACGAGGGGTTGGTGCTTGCCAGAAGCGACGACGAGACGGCGAATATGATCAGGTCTTACACGATCGCGCGCGAGGGGGGCGCGATCATAGGCTTTGCCGCGCTTTATATCTACACGCCGAAACTAGGCGAGATCAGATCGCTCGCCGTCGCCAAAGAGCGCCAAAACAGAGGCGTCGGCGGCGCGATTGTGCAAAAGCTGATCGAGGAAGCCAAAACGCTTGGGCTGGAGCAGATTCTGACGCTTACCTATCGCGCCTCGTTTTTTGAGCGCTTCGGATTCAAAGAGGCGCCCAAAGAGGAGGTCTGGCATCATAAAGTGTGGGAGGATTGTATTCGGTGCAAACATTTTCCAATCTGCAACGAAACCGCGTTGATCCTAAAGATATAGTCCGCTACGGGCTTATCTTATTCGCGCTGATCATATACGAGGCGCTGGGAACAATCTACTATCTTTTGCCGCCGCTGTTTGGATTTTGTTTTGCCTTTGTCGCGGCAAAAAAAGACCCGCGCTATCTCTGGCTGGCTATGTGTTATATTCTTTTTTACGAAGCCGATCGCGGGCTGATTACCGCCAGCGGCTGCGTGTTTTTGTACTTTTATTCGAGGTTTATCGTGCCGGCTATAGAAGATTTTATTATGAGCCGTTTTGTGATTGCCGTTATATCGATTATGAACGCCTATCTTGTCTATTACGCGCTGATCAGCTTGATATATTTTCTCTTTGGTATGGAGCCGCTTTCGTTTAGCTGGCTGTTTATCTACTATATCGCGTTTGAATCGGTAATCGTCGCTATGGTTTTGAAATAATGCGTTTAAGGATATTGTCGGCGCTGATTATCGTCGCGTCGCTGACGCTGATTGGGCGGGTGTTTTATCTTACGATCCTGCGCGGCGAGCATTACGGGCTTTTGGCGCTTAGAAACACGCTCAAGGTCGAGCCGCTGCCGCCCGTTCGCGGCGCCATATTCGATCGCAACGGCGCGCCGCTTGCCGTCAATCGGCTTGGTTTTTCGGTGTCGCTCTCCCCGCACCTCGATCGCAAGGAGGGCAGGCAGCTTGATCAGGCGCTCGATTATCTGCTGTCGATCATATCCGACGGCGTGGAGACTAAAGAGTCGCTGCGCGCGCGCTACATAAAAACCGACAACGCCTACAGCCACGAGCCTGTGGAGCTAACGCCGTTCGTGCCGTACGAGACTATGCTGCCGTTTTTCACCAGATTGTCGCTGAACGATAAGATTCATATCGCGCCCGCCACTTTGCGCCACTACCCAAACGGCAGCGTCGCCTCGCATATTCTCGGTTATGTTTCCAGAGCCGATCGCAGCGCGGATAATATTGATCCCATCAGCAAGATCATCGGCTATCACGGGCGCGACGGGTTAGAGCTGTTCTACAACAAGGAGCTTCAGGGCGATCTGGGCAGCCGCAGCTATCAGGTAACGGCGCTCAACCGCGAGATCGAGGAGATTTCGCGCGTAGAACCAAGCCAGATGCAGGATATGACGCTGTTTCTGGATATTCGCTTGCAGCGCTTTATCCACGATCTGTATACCAAAGAGGGGCGATCGGGCGCCGTTTTGATAATGGATTTGGAGACGGGCGGCATTATCGCGGCGGGAAGCTATCCCGAATACGACAACGAGAAGTTTATTACCGGCATCAGCGCCGCCGAGTGGCAGGAGATGATCAACGATTTTCGCCACCCGTTTGTCAATAAGCTGGTCAATAGCCTCTACCCCCCGGGCAGCATCGTAAAGCCAAGCGTGGCGCTCTCTTTTTTGGAGTCGGGCAAGGTTTCGCTGGATACCGAGTTTAACTGCGCGGGATCGTTCGCGCTCGCCGATCGCAACTACCGCTGCTGGCGGGCGTGGGGGCACGGCGATATACGAATGCGCCGCGCCATCGCCGAAAGCTGCGATGTGTACTTCTACAAAGGCAGTCTGGTCGCGGGGATCGACGCCATTTCGCAGAAGCTCTTAAAACAGGGCTTTGGCGCCAAAAGCGGCGTCGATCTGCCAAACGAGTATATCGGCGTGGTGCCAAGCCGCGAGCGGAAGCTGGATAAATACAAGCAGACTTGGCTTCACGGCGACACGGTGAACACCTCGATCGGGCAGGGCGAGTTTTTGATCACGCCTATGCAGGCGCTGGAAAATATCGCGCTGATCGCCACGGGCAAGCTGATAACGCCGCGCTTTGTGGATAGCGTGCGCGGCGCGAAAACCCAATATTCGGCTAAAGAGGCGTTCAGCCAGAGCGATCTTACCTATATCGACGAGATCAGGGGCGGAATGTTCGACGGCGCGAATCTGCCGCACGGCACTTCGGTTAGAGCCGTGGGCGCGCTGCCATTTAAGATCGCGGGCAAAACGGGAACGGCGCAGGTAACGGGCATACCGCAAGACGAACGCAAAAGAATGAGCGAAACCGAGCTTGAGTTTAATATGCGATCGCACGCTTGGTATATCGGCTACGCGCCGTACGACAAACCGCGATACGCCTTTATAACGCTGGTGGAACACGGAATGAGCGGCGGCGGGGTCGCCGCGCCGATTACGGCAAGAATACTGCGCAAGATGAACGAACTCAAATA
>JAITEA010000165.1 GCA_031282285.1 Helicobacteraceae bacterium | reverse complement strand
TAAAGGCGCAAAAGATTTATTGAACGAAAATAACGGAGATATTATTAAAACCGAAACGGCGTTCAAAAATCGTATGATCGACCTAATGTCGCGGCAATGTCTCTTAAGCGCCGAGCGGGCGGAAAAATATCTCGAAACGGCTAATTACGATCTAGGTTTAGCATATCGCGGCTACGAATTAGACAGATACAGCCTGACGCAGTTAGCCTTGCGAAAGCATAAAAACAAAGAGGCGGCGCTGGATAATCTACTGCGCGTAATCGAGCAAAAACGCGAGCTGAGTTTTAGCGATCCATCTTCGCTTGGCGGCGCGGTATCTGTCTTTGTCGCGATAATGGAGTAGATAAACTACGAAGAGTGGGAAGGTTATATCGCGGTAGATAAAACGATACTAGATCATATAAAAAACATTGGGGCGACGCGGCTTGCAAACTATATTGAGGATGCGCTAAACAACGCGAGCGAGCGGATATGGGAAGATAAAAGCTACAAATTGTTAAAAGATTTCTACTTAAAAACCAAAGGCGATCTGATCGATAAACTATACCAATATGTCGAAGCGCATATAGCCGAATTTCCTTAGGCGCGGACGGCGGCTATCGCGATCGCGGCAATCTAATCGGAAGGCTTTTTGTCTCTTGCTTCCAGCGCGCGCTCGATGTTTGCCAACCGCTCGTTCAATTTGGCAAACTCTTTTTTGTAATCGTCGTCGCTCTCCTCTTTGCTCTCCTCGCCTAACGAATTAACGATAATACCGATAAAAGCGTTCAGCACGATAAACGAGGTGATAAGCACATACGGCACAAAAACCAGATAGGCGTTTGGAAACTCTTTCAGCACAGAGCGCGTTATGCCAGACATCCAGCTATCTAAGGTTAGTATCTGAAACAGCGTCAGCATCGAACCTTGCAAAGTGCCGAAAAACTCTGGAAACTTTTCGCCAAAAAGCGTGGTGCATAGCACGGCGAAAATATAGAATATAATCAACAGCAAGATCGCCACGCCGCTTATGCTTGGAAGCGCCTTTAAGATCGCGCTTACCACCATTTTGAGCTTTTTCACCTTATTGAAAAGCGTCAGCATTCTGAAGATTCTAAGCGCTCTGAATATCGACACCGTTCCTTCGCCCGGGATAAACGAAACAGCCACGATCAGAAAATCAAAAATATTCCAACCCGAAAAGAAAAATCTATGTCTATCAACGACGAGTTTCATCAAGATTTCTATCGTAAATATCGCCAGACATATATGATCTAAGATCGTCAGAATCTCGCCATAGCCGGCGCGGACGGCGGGATAGGTTTCAAGCCCTAAAATAACGGCGTTAAAAACGATAACGCCCATAAAAAACCATCTGAACCTATCGGTATGAACTTTCGCGCAAAAAGCGATAAAGCCGTTCATCGCAAACCTCCGTTTTACGCCAAGAGAGATATTTTCGGCGCTTATTTTAGCCGTCAAAATCTTTTTGCAGCGCCCAAAACCGCGCAAACCAAAGTCGGCGGCGGGTAAAATTGCGCTATGTACAAAAAAGAGCTTGAAGCGCTGAAAAGAGCGGGGCGATTCAGGTCGCGCCGCGTTTTCCCGCCCGATCTTATCGATCTGGCAAGCAACGACTACCTGCGGCTGGCGCACGACAAAACGCTGTTTGAGCGCGCAACCAATCGCCTTCGGAGCTACGGCGTTTTCGCGCCGAAAGCCTCGCAACTGGTCAATGGCTACCACCCGATCCACCGCGATTTTGAGCGTTTCGCCGCCAGATTGCACGGCTTTGAAAGCGCGATGGTTATCGGTAGCGGATTTCTTGGCAATCTGGCGCTGTTCGAGACGCTGCCGCGCAAGGGCGATCTGCTACTGATCGACGAGGAGTATCACGCCAGCGGTATGCTCGCCGCAAAACTGACGCGAGGCAAGGTCGCGTTTTTCGCGCATAACGACGCGGACGATCTGCGCCGCAAATTGGAGCGAAGCGCCAAGGCAAAGCGCGTTTTTGTCGCCGTCGAGGGCGTTTATTCTATGAGCGGCGGAATCGTCGATTACGCCGTCATTGACGCGGCAAAAGAGGCGGGCGCGACGCTGATTATCGACGAGGCTCATTCGGGCGGTACGATCGGCGATAATCTGCTTGGCGCGCTGGATTTTCGCGGCTTTGGGCGAGAAAACAGGGTGCGGCTAGGCACGCTGGGTAAAGCGCTTGGCAGCTACGGGGCGTATATCGCCGCCGACAGGGAGACTATCAGCTTCCTTGAAAACCGCGCGAAGAGCGTTATCTACTCCACCGCGCCGAGCCTTTTTGATATCGCTTACGCTTTTGAGGCGCAAAAAGCGCTCTGGGCGCGCCGCAAATCGATATCTGCCGCCGTTCAAAAGGCAAAGAGTATCGCGGCAAAACGCGGATACAAAACCGACTCGCTGATTTTGCCAATCCCCTTAAATAGCGATCGCGAAGTAGCTTCATTGCAGCGCAAACTTATGAAAGAGGGCTTTTTGGTCGGCGCGATCCGCCGCCCTACGGTCAAAACGCCGCAACTGCGCGTGATTTTGCGCGAAAGCGCGGCTATCTTGGAGCGATTTTT
>JAITEA010000117.1 GCA_031282285.1 Helicobacteraceae bacterium | reverse complement strand
GGCGCCGTGAGCGTGAAAAAAGGAAGCAAGGCGTTGCAGATAATGGTGCTTGAAGACGAATGTACAAACGCGACCGCGTACGCCAGCTCTTCAAGTTTTAACCCCTTGACGCTTTTGAGCATAGTGTCATGGGATCTTGGCACGACCGACATTTTAACGGGAGCCGCATGGCAGTACGACGATAACGTTATCGTTCCAGTAAACAGAAAACCAGATTGCAATAAATAGTATTGCCTAAGTTTTGGTTTGTTGGTTTCGTCCTTCTAATCCGTCTTTGGGCGGATCAGGGCGGCGATAATAGATTGACTTCAGCGGGTTTGCTTTCAGACAAGGGGCTTTTGAAGTGGAAAGCGGCGCTTCACTATAAAGGCGAAGCGAGCGTAATCGGCGCCAAAAGCCCTTTCTTTTTATCCGCTAAAGGGCATAGCGATCCGATCGCGGAATTAAACGCTGCGATCGACGCGCTAAAAAGCGATCCAAACGCGCAATGTAAATATCCGGCAAGGTTAGATCTGCTACTCAAACAAGGCGCGATAGAACTAAACGATCTGCCAAGCGCGACCTGCGACGATTATCAAACATATCTGCGAAAAGTTCCGTTCGATAGGGTTTATATTGTTTTTGTTGCTGAAGATCATAGCGCAGCCGAGTCTCAAATGGGGCATACGATCTTAAAGATCGCGGGCGAGGACGACCAGAATATAACGAGAGAACACAGCTTCAGCTTTATGGCGCTTATGCGAGAAAACGGCAATTTTACGCGCTACATAAGCGCCGTTTTCGACGGAACCGAAGGCAGCTATGTATTAGCGCCATACGCCAAAACAATCGAAACCTATATCTACGGCGCGAACCGATCGCTATGGGAGTTTGAGATTATTTTGTCGGACGAAGCAAAAGAGCGCTTGCGAAAACATCTGTGGGAACTAAAAGAAACGCCGATTTTGTATCAGTTTATAACGCACAACTGCAATACGGCGATCGAGGCGATATTAAACGCCGCCGACGGGCGCTACGCCGACGATAAACATTGGCTGTTCGCCACGCCGGTTGAATATCTGCAACTGCTAGAGGAGCGCGATCTGATCGGCGATATAAGCGTTCGCCCAAGCGCGATCGACAAAGTTTACTTCGCGCAAAACAGATCGTTCTATCCCCTAAACGCGCCAAGCGCCAGCCGCGTAAGCGTTCATATTTTCGACGGCGGCTTTACGATCGAGGCTATGCCAAACTACCGCGATATGCGTTCGGTCGCCAACGCCTCGGCGATCGAGGTCGAGAACAAACTAATTGAAATAGCGGCTCTTTACGAAAACGATAAAGCCTATTTGGAGCGGCTTGATCTGATCGCTATGAAAACGATCGCCGATTTTACCAACGCGGGATCAAGCAAGCTGTTCAGGCTCGGCGTTGAAACAAGCGGGCGCGATCGTCTCTCGCCGTTTGCCGAATGGGGGCGGGGCGCGGGTATTGCGCCCTTTGAGGGCGTTTTGCTTTACGCTATGCCCAGAGTCGGTTTCGCGCAGGGCAAGCGGGCAAACCTTTACGCGGCGATCGAAACGGGCGCTATAGCCAGAGTTGGGACGCGTTCAAAAATACTGATCAACTATACGCGGTTTTTCGATGTCAACAAAGATTATCGGGGTTTTGAGGGCGAATTGAACGCGCACATCGTCTTTGCCCCGACAAAGGATTACGATATAAGCGTAGCCTATAGGAGCCGTTTTGATCGAGACGATCGTTTTGAACCTTTTGATCGCGGCGATCGAAACGGGCGCGATCGTTTGTCGATTGGAGCGAGCGTATATTTTTAGCGATCTGGTTTGATGATATTTGCTGCGCCAAAGACGAGAGCGGCGGAAAAAATGAAAGGAAAATTAGAGGGGGGCGGGCTGTCCGATAAAGTATCCCTGCCAGTAATCCACGCCCGCCTCTTTGGTTTTTTGCGCGATCGATTCGCTTGATATAAACTCCGCCACGGTTTCTATGCCAAGCCGTTTAGCAAAATCCACGATCGCCGCCAGCGTCTGATACGCCTTTTCGTTCTTGTCGATCTCGCGCACGATCGAGCCGTCTATCTTGATATAATCGGCTTGAAACTTAATAAGATAGGCAAAGTTGCTATAGCCGCTTCCAAAGTCGTCGATGGCGATCTTTACGCCCCACTGTTTCATCTGCGCGATCGCTTCAATCGCGATCATATAATCCTCGATCATCTCCGATTCCGTTACCTCGAGCGTAATGCGTTCGGGGTTGTCAAAATCGGCGATCAGCGATCCGATATACGCCATCGTTTCGCGGTTTTGCATATCTTCCGGCGCCAGATTGATAGCCACCGCCTCTTGCCTGTTTTTGAATATCTTCAGCGCGCTTGCGAATATATGTTTGGTGAGATCGGGATAGTAGCGCGATCGCTTAGCCAGATCCAAAAACGCCGCGGGCGGATAGATCCGTCCGATCGAGTCTCTAAGCCGCATAAGCGCCTCGTATTTGACAATCTCCCCGTCGGCGACTCTGGCGATGGGCTGATAGTAGGCGAGCGTCCACCACGGCTGCATCGCCGCCTGTTTGACGATATTCAAGACTTTGAGGTTTTCCAGCGCCTTTTTGTTGTCGCCGCCGCCCGCGACCACGATCGCCGCGCGCTTGCGTTTGGCGCTTCGCAAAGCGTCTTCGGCGCGGGAGAGTATCTGCTCCAGCCCGAACGCCACGCCCGCGCGCAGGCGCAGATTGGACGCGGCGAGCGTGTCCTCCAAAAATATGGTCGATCCCACTAGCGACTGAAGCGACTCGATCTCGTCCAAAAAGCGCTCTTCGCTGTAGCCGTCGGACAAAACGGCGAAGAGATCGCCGCCAATCCTAAAAGAAAGCGTATTCTCGCTCAGCGCGGTTTTGAGCAGCGCGGCAAGCTCCCTGATAATCTGATCGCCTATCTCGTAGCCGTACAGATCGTTTATGTCGCGAAAGCGCTCGATATTCAAAATCGCCACCGAAGGGTTTTTCGCGTTCGAGAGCGCCTCGATAAAACTGCCGCGCCCCGCCAAACCCGTCAGCGAATCCCTGCGCGGCTGCGCCGCCGCGTCTTTTGGCGCGAGCTTCAGCGCGTTTTGGCGAATCTGCTTGTTGAGATCGTCGCTGAGCGCGCGCGTAAGGCGGATCATAGAGCTTTCCAGATTGGTAAACTCCGCCGCGCACGCCCGACGAACCTGCCGCGTCTCGTCTCTGCGCTCCTCGATCCACACCAGCGCCTCGTCAACCTGCTCCAGCGACGACTCTTGGAGCAAAAAAACGCCGTCGGACACGCAGCCCGACGCCTGAACCCGCTTGAAGTTGCGAGCCGAAAACTGCCAGATCGCCCCGCTTGGCTCCAAATCCTCGTACAATCCGTTCTCATAGGCGGTATGGGGCAGGATTCCAAGCCGCAGCGACTCGCCTTTTTCGCAGCGCGTAAGCGTTTTGCCGTTGGTTTTGGCGACGATATGGTTGTCGGAGGTTCTGAGATAGACGAAAGCCTCTGGCGGATTGTCTCCAAGATAGAACTTTGAAATCTCCTCCAGCGGTTTATGATCCAGCTCCAAAATGTGGCGATCGTCGAGCTTTGTGATCGCCATCTCTTTGCCTACGGCGATCGGCGCGACGCTCTTTTTGATCTTGAAGGCGAAGTTGGGATCGTCAAAGGCTACCACGACCGCCCCGCCGTCGCTTTGCGCCCCGTCGCAGACCAGCGACGCCAAGACGGAATCGACGCAGACGATGGTTTCAAATACCGCGCCGAGCGATCGCAAAAACGGCTTAACCTCGCAGGCGGTTTGGGCGCAGAAAACTAGCGCGTTTTTGGCGTTCGTCCCTTTGAGCTTCAGCGCGATCGTATCGGCGGCGGCTTCGCTCGCGTCGTCAAACAAAAACGAGATCGGCTTCGCGCTTTGGAACTCGCAAAACACGATTGTCGTCTGATCTTCGTAAAAGTCGTCCTCATACAACGCCCAGCAGACATTCAAACCCGCGATCGCCGCGCGCGGCAGAGCCGCCTCCAGCGTCTGCGCGATCTTGAACAATCGGGCGCTGGCGGCGCAGAAAACGCACGCCAATAGGTTGTCGGCGGCGCCTAACCGTTCTTTTTCGATCAGCTCTTCGATCTGTCGCTGCGATTCAAATTTTACGGAGTAAGTTCTCATTTGACCGCCATATTCTATCCGATCGCGCCAAAGCCGTTATGATTTTGGTTATACCCGATATCGCTCGCGTCTTCGCGCTTAACATTGTATTAAAATTGAGCGCTTTTGCGGCGCTTTACGCGATAAAATACGCTCGCACACAGCGCCGAAAACGCGACCAAACGGTCGAAAAAGGAAACCGCTATATGTCCATCAAAGCCAAACTGCTAGCGATCACGGCTCTTGCCGCCGCGCTTTTAATCCTATTCTCGATCATCGCGTTTATCACGATCGATCGCATCAAGATCAACGGCGAACACTACCATCAGATCATTCTTTCGCGCGATCTGATAGCCGACATTCTGCCGCCGCCGGAGTATATCATCGAGGGTCGCCTGATAGCGTTTTTTATGCTCGACGCGCAGAGCGAAGAGGAGATTAGCCGCTTGGAGAGCAAGGTGCGCGATCTGGAAAGCCAATATGATACCCGTCAGAAATATTGGACGGAAAATATGCGCCATCCGCAGATGCGCGAGCTGATCTTGGAAACCACCGAGCGTCCGGCAAAACGGTTCTTTCGCGCCGTTTTCGACCGCTTTCTGCCCGCTTTGAAATCGGGCGATCGCGCCGAGGCGGAGCGAATCTCCAAAGAGGTTTTGACCAAAGAATACAACGAGCATCGCGCCGCGATCGACAAGCTGGTGGAGCTTGCGGAAAAGCAGGTGGAGCTGGACGAGGCGAAAGCCAACGAGCTTTTGAGCGGCGCCAATATCGCAATGTGGGCGACGCTTATTTTGGGCGTCGCGTTCGTGCTGATCTTTATACGCTTTATCGCTCGATCAATCGCCAAGAAACTATCGATCATCACGCTTGCCGTGCGCGATCTGGAGCAGGGCGACGGCGATTTGACAAAACGGTTAAATCTTGACAGATCGGACGAAATCGGCGTGGTGGCAGAGGCGATGAACGGCTTCATAGCCAAGATACACGGCGCGGTTTCCGACGCCAAACGCTTAGCGATCGAGAACGCTACGGCGTCGCGCCAGCTTGACGCGGCGGCGCTCGATATCGGGCGGCGCGTCGAGAGCGAATCGCGGACGCTTGATGCGGCGCAGCAGATGGTTACGCCGACCAAACAGTCGGCGGAGCGCAGCGCGCAGACGCTTCAGTTTGGCAGCGCGAAAATGGGCGAGGCGGCAAAAGGTCTGGACGAAACGCTTCAGATCGCGCTTAAATTGATCGAGGATATGCAACAGGGCGCGTCAAATATGATCGAGGTTTCGTCGAGGCTTAGCGCGCTGGTGGAGCAGGCGGCGCAGGTCAAAAGCGTGCTTTCGGTGATCAAGGATATCGCCGATCAAACCAATCTGCTGGCTTTGAACGCGGCGATCGAGGCGGCGCGGGCGGGCGATCAGGGGCGCGGATTCGCCGTCGTCGCCGACGAGGTGCGCAAACTTGCCGAACGGACGCAAAAGAGCCTTGTGGAAACCGATTCCACCATTATGACGATCACGCAATCTATCGGCGATCTAAGCGACACGGTGCGAACCAACACCGAGCAGATCGAAACCACGCTGGCGAACTCTTCGGGCGTGGAACGGCAGCTTACGAAAGCCGGCGGCGAGATTGGCGACGCGGCGCGCGAGGTGAACGCCTGCGCGCGGGAGAGCCTCGCGATCGCCGACGATATCACAAAAATGTCCGACGAGATCGGCAAAATTAACGCTCTGGCGCAAAGCAACTCAAAGAGCATAGACGAGATGGGCGTCGTAATCGCTCGGCTATCCGACGGAAGCCAGTCGCTCTCCGCAAAGATGGACGGCTTTAAGGTCTAAGCGTTCGCGTTTGCTTTGTCTGGAAACGGCAAAGCGGACGCGCTGCGCCGCTCGCGACCAATAACCTTGTCGATCTATTTTGCCGAATAAAGCAATACGCGCATATTAAGCAAAACACACCCTTAACCGCTATCGCGCCAATCCGCGCAATCGCGGATTAATTGACCAGCAAATGATTAGCGTTCAAGCGGGCGTTTTAGACGGCTTATAATTTGCGTTATTGCTCTAATATTGCTTTTTGCGTCTTTTTGGGTAGCGATCGTAAGATAATATCGTAGGATTTGTCGATCATATCGTTTAACAGATCGTCTGGAACAGCCCCGTCTAAATAGACGGAGTTCCAATGCGTCTTATTCATATAATATCCAGCGATAATATCTTTATAGCGCTCGCGCAGAAAAGCGCCGTCTGCCGGATCGGCTTTTAGCGTAATAATCGATCTGCCGCTCTTATCGGAGCCTCGCATAGCGAACATTTTATCGCCGATCTTATACAGCGCAGCCTCCCACTCGGCTTTATACTCTTTCGTCGCGCCCTTTTTAGACAAACAGCGCGTTTCAAGCCGTTCGTAATCAATCATTCGCGTTTTGCCCCTTAAGTTCTTTGCCCGCCGCCGCATATCTGCCGAGGTCGAGCGTCTTAACGGCATTATATCGGAGCAAGTTTTATGGCGCGCGATCGTCGATCGCTTCCTCCTCTTTTGCCTTGCCGTCGTCGGTTTTGGCGCGATCAAGCGCGCTTGCGATAGTGATTGTAAGGCGCCTTGAGCTATAATGGCGCGTTTTTATATGCGGTCGTGGCGGAATTGGTAGACGCACCGTCTTCAGGCGGCGGCGGGGCGACCCGTGGAGGTTCGAGTCCTCTCGACCGCACCAAAACAGTATTTTTGAGATTTTCGCTCAAGTCGGTTTTTGATTATGCTTTACTCACAAAAATATAATCGCGACTGATTCTGCCGTCCTCGCCGAGCAATAAAACGCTTGTTCCATTCGCGACCACCGCGCCGTTTGGCGCTATCATTTGCCACGACGCCTTAACCATATCGTGATTGACCGCGAAGCCGACAAGATGATTTCGCACGCCATGCCCCTGAATGTCGCGAACATTCACATGTTTGATATTGCCGGCGATCGCTTTATGCCCGCGCACGGTTATCGCTTCGTCGCCGGCTTCGGCGGCGTAAAATGTGGCGTCGTCCGCATATAGCTTTACTACCAGCGCCTCGCGCTCCGTATCGTCGGTCGTACTCCACGCCTCTATGTATGCTTGTACAAATGTTTCGTTTGCCGCCATGCTATTCTCCTTTTTAGCGATACTTCGCATTGTAGCAAAGCGCAGCCGGCGCCAGATCGATTAAAGCTTTGTATAGCGCTCCGAAAGCGCTTTTAAAAAGTTTCAAAAACATAAAGATGGATGGCGCGCCACTTCTCGTCGTCGTTGAACTTTCATTATCTTTTTTTGTAGGCAACCTTTGGTTTTTACGTCGTTATAAAACAAAAATTTGCGATGTCGTCCAAAGTTTTGTCGCCGACCGCATAAAGCTCAAACAGCACAACCGACAAAAAATAGATAAAAACAGACAAAATTGCGCTTGCTACTCGAGCGAGGCGCGATAGTGTCCGATTAAATCAAAAGATTTATTTTCCTGTTCAATCAATTTTTAAAATGTATGCCCGACTGTCGCCGTAAAGTTTAGTAATTTTCGGCGCTTATCAAAACACTGCTTCGCGGTTTAACGACGGCGATTTTCTTGCCCGCGCTGTTTTTCTAGGCGTGGCTCTATAATTGGCTGACTAAAATGGTTTCTTTTCTCCGTATTCAAACTTCTCGATCACTATTTTTTCGTCCTCGAATGTCGCTATACCGGTAGTTTTTTCAACAACCACGCTCTGCTTATTCAATCCCACCATGTCGCGCATTCCCCAGTCGCCGCCCGTATGCGTCGTAAAATAGTACTCATACCAGACCTTATCATTGTCTTCTTCAATATATGAGCCCAGTATCTTGAAACCTCCATACGAGTTATTTGCGACATAGAAAAAAATATCTAAAACATTTTTTATAAACTTGGGGTCTTTGCGGACAAATTGGATTTTGGCTGGTCTAATCCAGTCAAGACGGTCTTTATCTCTAGTAAAAATTTCAATATTGACCGCCTCTTTTTTGAACGATATGCAGTAGTTGTAAAATTGCCGGCTCCCTTCTTTGTTGTCATGCTGGAATAGGGTAGCGTAATAGTCGCGCTCTTCAAATTCCAAACTCGTTGAATTTTTACTGCGTTTCGCTTGATAATCGAAGCGTTTTCTTGTGGTTGCTTTGGCTTCGTCTATATTGGAGGCAGAGTTAATTACTTCGCGATACTTTAATAATTTTTTATCTATCAATCCGTCTGGCGTTCGTTTATCGCTCTCAAAATAAGCTACTAAATCTTTTTTGGAAATATTTTCTAAATCTGCTTTGCTCTGAAAGTTTAGGCCGCCGGAGCTCTTTTGAATAGGCGGAACAGCCGCGACCGCAATGCGCGTAACCATAAACGCTATTGCCGTAATACCAACAATGATTAACAATTTTTTTAGCGTTTTATCATCCATTTTTTGATTGTTTAGCCGTGCCGCGCTCTGATAATGATTTTGGTTGAGATAGAGCAATGGCGTTTAATTGGGTTAGCCGTTATGTTCGCGATAAACCAATCTGCAAACGAAGTGCAATCGTTACCATTCAGGTCGAGGCAGACGGCGCTAATATTTTGGAGCTTTTCGCTTCTCATAATGATAGTTTATCATAGATTTTTACGGGTTGGGAGAGACCTTCAGAAAGTTTTGCGGACTTTTCATTTTGTGTTAAAATTGCGCGCTAGTTTGCGCGTTGGATCGCGCCAAAAAGAAGCCGAAATGAAAAATCTGTTTTTAGCGTCATATTTTTCGGGCGTCTCTAAGTTGCTGCCGCAGTTTGCCGGCGCGTTAGAAGGCAAGCGGGTTTGCTTTATCCCAACCGCCAGCGTGGTCGAGAAGGTAACATTTTATGTCGAGGCGGACA
>JAITEA010000071.1 GCA_031282285.1 Helicobacteraceae bacterium | reverse complement strand
CGCGGCGCGAAAAAAGCTATCGGACAATTAGCGCTCAAGACGGCGAGAGGTTTTCTCTCGTCGTTTGCGCGAATGGGATTGCTTGGAAAAATGGGCGCCGTTTTGGGGCTTTGCGTAGTGGTTATTAATCTTTTGCTCGCGCCGATGTACGGCGTTTCGATCAATGCGGCGATCGGGTTAATTTTCGGCTTATCGCTGCTTGCCGCGTCGCTTAGCTATCCTATCGCCTCTTTTTCGCAAAAGCTGTTGATTAAATCCGCGTTTATCGCCGCCGCGCTATTTTTGTTTTTTATATGCTGTTTGATTGTATCCGAGGGCGTAAAAAATACGGCGAATTTCAGCGAGGACGCGGTTATTATCTTAGGCTCTGGCATTCGCGGAGAGGAGCCTTCTATAATGCTTAGCAAAAGACTTGAAAGCGCGCTTGAATATATCGCCAAAAATCCAACCGCGCTTATTATCGCCACAGGAGGACAAGGATACGGCGAGGATATTTCCGAAGCCGAAGCGATCAAGCGCTATCTGATCACAAACGGCGTAAACGGCGAACGGATCGTTTTGGAGGACAGATCGGGTAATACTTACGAAAACTTTGTCAATTCCAAACGGATATTAGACGCGTTTTTTAGCGATCGCGATTATGCCGTCGCGGTCGTAACAAGCGACTTTCATATGTACAGGGCGCTGCAAACTGCTAAACGCTGCGCTATAACGGCAAAGAGCTACAACGCCCCGCTTGATTGGTATTTACGCGCGGCAAGTTTCCTGCGCGAAACCCTCTCCATCGTCAAATTCGCCCTAACCTAATCCCCGCCACCCCCCTTAGCGGGGGAGGGGGGGGCGGAGCGGCGATCGTATATGGGGGGTGTCGTAAGAACCGATTTAAGGGTTTGAAGCCACTCAAATATTGGCATGGTTTGCCCTCGCTATCTGTAGCCATATTTACTACGCAAGAGCGGGGGCTGTTACGAAGCGCTCAAGATATGCGTTGAGCGTAAAGCTGGCGGTAAGCAAAGCGGGCTTATCGCAAAACTACCGCTGAAACGAATATCCGATCGAAACAAATAGAGATGTCGCGTCCAATTCGGGACCAGAATATTTTTTCTCCCCAACATACTCAAAGCCGTCTTGAATCAAATATCTAGCTTGGACTTGCCATTTTTTACGATCGCCAAAGCGATAGTTTGCCGCCAAGCCGTAACTCAAGCCGTCAAACGACGACACAAGTCCATATCCAACGCGGAGATCTACGCTTGCGCCCGAATCAAACTCGTAACCGGCAAGCGCCCCTAGATCGATCGGGGGAGCGTCGTTGCCCAAAAATCCAATGTCGATATAGACGCCTACCTTAAGCCCGTTGTCGAAAAAATAGGGGGCGTCCACTCCGAAGCCAAATCCGTTGGCGTCTTCAAGGTCTTTGCTCTCGGTTGGGACGCTAATTTTGCCGTCGAGATCCCAAAGGTAGTAACCGCCCTTTACGAATGCTCGCCAGCCTTCCGAATCGCCCCAATCGGCAAACAAGCCCGAAGCCGAAAACAATACGCCAATAAGCGCAACGCAAACTCTTTTCATTTTGAATTCTCCGATTCGCGATTTACTCTTTTCAAGAGCGCGCTTATTGTAACGAGGGTTTTGCGTTTTCTAAAAGTCTATTTTGTTTAATTTATAACCAGCGCTTCCCTCATCGCGCCCTAGCGACGCAACATTGAAGCAAATGGGAATTAGAAGTCGAAGCTGCCGCTTTTGCCTTTGCTCATAGATAGATAGACGGCGTTGACATATTGCGTTCTTGTCTCGCACTCTAAAGTTTTATCGCACGCAAAACAGCTATTCAGCCCTCGCGCCTGCTGGCACGACAGCACGATAGCGCGCTGCTCCTCGCGCTTTTTTTCAAAATCGTCAAGCGCGTTTAGCGCCGCTAAGGGCGCGTCAGTCGTTGCCATAAGCCCTCATCGCCCGCTCCACCTCGTCTTTGGAGCCAAAAAAACAGGGCGCGGTATCGTGATGCCCGTCGGGTTCGCTTACCAGTAGCCGCTCCCCGCGATCGTTTAGCGCCAGTCCGCCCGCCATCTCGAAAACTTTGGCGAAGGGCATCGATTCAAACACCAGCCGGATTTTGCCTTTGGCTTTGTCGGTCGTGCCCGGGTAGCTGAAAAGCCCGCCGCCCTTGATCAAAATCTGATGCAGATCGGGAACCATACCGCCCGAATAGCGAAGCCGATAACCTTCGGCAAACAGCGAGTCGATCAGCTCCTTGTGGTGCGGATACCAATACTGCTGCGTTCCGCCCGGGGACACCAGCTTGCCGCGATCCCTAAGGCGCAAAATCTGGACAAACTTAAACTCGCCGCCGCTATCTTGCCGCCACAACTCCACATTGTGTTTATACGCCGTAACCATCTCAAGGCGCGGACCATAGACCACATACGCCGCCGCCGCGAGATTGGCGCCCATAAAGCTGTTTTCGTATATTCCAAAAATTGATCCAAGCGATAGATCGACATCGGCAAGCGAACTGCCGTCAAGCGGATCGTAGCCCACCAGATACTGCCCGCCCGTCCTGATCGGCTCCACATGCTCCTTTTCCTCGCTGGCGAGGGCGCGGACGGTCGGAATGCGACTCAGCTCCTCCTCGACGATGTAATCGCTTCGTATGTCGAGCTTCAACTGAACGTCGCCGGTGGAGTTTTTGTTATCAGAATAGCCCGTGTCGTCGTAAGCCAGAGCGTCCGCGATCCGCGTCGCCGCTTTGGCTATCCCCTCAAAAACCTCTTTCATTAAATCTCCTTAGCTCGCCTGTCGATCCATTCTAAAACTTTGCGCGGATCGTTTAGGTCGAGCGCGTCAATACCTGCGGGTATTTTACACTTTTTTAGATCGATTGTCTCGTCGGCGGCGATTGCCTGCGCGTAGTCAAAATATGTCTCGTCGATCGCGTTTCTAAACACAGCTATGCGCGGCAGCGGCAGTTCTTTCAGCCCCTCGACAAACAGATAATCAAAATCGCCGAACAGCGCGATAATCTCCTCGATCGAGCTTGTTTTGTGCGTAAAGAGCGTAGTTCGCCTCGGGCTTACCACCGCCACGCTCGCGCCCGTTTTGAAAAAGCGATCGCTGTCTTTGCCCTCCGCGTCAAATCGCGCTTTGTCTTTGGGATCGTGCTTGACGATCGCCGCCTTTTTGCGCGGCGCGAGCGCGAGCGCCAGCTTGATGATCAACGTCGTTTTGCCGCTGCCCGAAGGTCCCGTGAAAGCTACCGCCCGTCTCATTGGTCTCCTTTTGCCCGCTTACCTTGCGATCGCGCTAAACTTGTCGGCGAAGGCGATCGGGTGATATGAGAGCTTGGCTTTTCTCAAACCCTCGATCCCCAAATCTTCTTCGCGGTTGATGATGGTTTTGTCCGCGTATTCGCGCGCCAGATGAACCTGATTGATCGTCTGATAGCTGCCCTGAAAATTCGCGCCGTCGGCTTTTTCCACGTGGATTACCGCGGCGTTTTCGCTCAGCGACTCGCCGATCGTAAAAGCCGCGATCTGCCCTTCGGCGCGCAGAAGCCCGTAGCTACAGCGAAAGCGGCGATAGTCGTTCAGCAGCGAAATGATGCCTTTTTTCTCGGCTTCGGCGGGATATGGCGCGCGCTCGAACCAAGCGTTGATAAAGGCGATTGTTTCATAATAATTCGTGTCGTTCAGCCGCTCGTAGCGAATGCCGTAAAAGGTGGCGAAGCGGTTGATAAAGTTTTTCTTGGAGTGGTAGTCGCGCCCGTTGAGATTGATTAGCGCCGCGCAGTCGTAGAGATAGTCGCTGTGGTCGCGATCGTGCTTAATATCAAATCCGCGCGGACAACAGCCCTCCAGCGCGGCTTTCTGCTTGGTGGTCAGCGCACGGAAACGAAGCGGCGTCCCCTCAGCGGCGCAATGCTTCGCGAGCCGCTCGAGCGCCGCCTTGATATTGCCGCGCCCGACGGGAAAGAGAAAATATGGCTCCTGCTCCTCGCCGTCGCAGGTATGACAGGTTTGTTTGATATATATAAAATCGCGATCCTTAGCAAGCTCAATCTTGCGCTCGAAGCGCCAGAGCCACAGATTGACAAAAACGGCGTCCGCCGTGTCTGGCGCCTGCTCGGCTAACGCGCCGTCCAAAACCGCCTGCCACTCGAGGCTTATCGGCGAAAACTCCATCGCTCCTCCACAAAAAAAGAGGGTATTTTACTCTGATTAGCATTTGCCCGATCGCCCGATCGCGATAAACGATCGCGGAAGTAAATAAGCCGTTCGCTACAATTGCGCCCTTTATTGCGCTCGTAGCTCAACGGATAGAGCGTCGGTTTCCGGTGCCGCAGGTTGGGGGTTCGAGTCCCTCCGAGCGCGCCAATAATCCGCCCGACAAATAAAACTCCGCTTATTGCGCTCGTAGCTCAACGGATAAAGCGTCCTCTCGGCGCCGCGGTTGGGGGTTCGAGTCCCTCCGAGCGCGCCAATAATCAACTTAATCTTTTGTCTTGTAGGCTTTACTTGCTCGCGATAAACGATCGCGGCGGCAAATAAGCCGTTCGCTACAAATTGCGCCCTTTATTGCGCCCGTAACTCAACGCCTAGAGCGTCGCTCCGCGCCGCTTTGCCTCCCCCCTGACAAGGGGGGTTTAGTAGTATCCGCAGATCGTGCTCGCTTCGCCTTTTCTCAATCATTCCCGTGAGGCGCTCGCCTTATGCGTCATTCCCGCGTAGGCGGGAATCCATCTTGTTCCCCTATGCGAGCGTCGCTCCGCGCCGCTTCGCCACCCGACAAGGGGGGTTTAGTAGTATCCTCAGATCGCGCCCGTTCTGCTTTTTCTTATCATTCCCGTGAGGCGCTCGCCTTATGCGTCATTCCCGCGACTTTAGTGCCAGAGCCTCCGCTTCCCGTCATTCCCGCGTAGGCGGGAATCCATCTCGCTTCGCCCCCCTGTCAAGGGGGGACTAAGGGGGGTTTCAAATATTTCTTTTGGATTGGCGCCTTTCGCAAACCCACCTTATCGGGGGGAGCAAGAGCGATCAGGCGTTTCAAATTGAAGGTTGCCAAAACGCAAACAATTGGCGATGGATCAACGAAAGAGCGTTGTTTGCTAGCGATCCGATCAAGAAATCTTACTTTTCAACCTATCGTTTAATTGAAAAAAGGCTAGAATTGACGCAATTTATTTCAAACAAAGGGAGGATCGACAAATGTCGTTACTTCAACTTGGTTCAAGCGCTTTGATTAATCAAGCGTTTCAATCTGATACGCCAATGCGTCAAGACCTTGCGTTTGATTCAAACGCTACAACCGCCTTTGGCTTAAACAAGAACGCTTCTGTAACCAAAGCGTTACAAAACGCCTCAATCGTTCAAGCGTCGCAAAACGCTATCTCAACCCAAGCTTTGCAACCTAACGCAAAAGCCACAGCTTCGCTTAAGACGGAAATCACCCCCCCCCCCCCCCCAGTTTCAGCTATAAACTAATAAAACGCTTCGCGATCCTGCTTGTTTCGTTTTTCTTGATTGGTTGCGATATAAACGGTAGCGGAGGAGGAGGAGGAAGAACTACTACTACAAACGCGCAAGCTCCAGTTATTACCTCTCAGCCTAAAAGCGCGAACTATATCTTTGGTTCGGGCGATCCTGTTGCGCCTCTTACCGTAAGCGCAACCTCTCCAGACGGAGGAACGCTTAGCTATCAATGGTATTTCAATGATACAGACTCAAATAGCGGTGGAACGGCAATAAGCGGCGGAGCTACGGCGGCAAGCTATACCCCTCCAACCGACACGATCGGAACAATCTACTACTATGTAATCGTTACCAATACCAATAATAGCGTCAATGGCAATAAAACGGAAAGCGTCGCGAGTAATACGGCGCGGATCGAAGTCGCTGCGCTTGTAAACGCGCAA
>JAITEA010000057.1 GCA_031282285.1 Helicobacteraceae bacterium | reverse complement strand
TGGCTTGTCGTATATCTAGCTTTTTGATCTGCCGCTCCGCTTTTTCGGCGTATTCTATTTTAAGCGGCAGCTTTAAGTCTGGCATTAACCCACGCTTCCATTTCTTCCTGAGTTACGGTTTTGAGCTCGCCTCGTTCTAGCTTTTCTACTTCGCGATCCAACCGCGCGATCTCTTCCGCGTCTAAATCATCGTCGTCGTCGGTATAGCCGTCTCTAAACCGCTCGAACATCAACTGTATAAGCGCGCCCTGTTTGATACGCATTTGATCGGCGAGTTCTTTAATGCCATTAACTACCGACATATCAAGCGAATATGTTTTTGCTACCGCTCCCATTTCCGCTCCTTTTTTAATAATAATTATAACGCGAATCTTAAAATCGCCGCAAGGACGAGAAAACCCCCTATCGAGGGATGGCGCGGAGCGACGCTCGCATAAGGAGCGAGAAAGAAAACCCCCTTATCAGGGGAGAGGGGATTGTCGGAGGAGGAAGTGGTGGTCGCGTAGGGGGAGCGGCGATTGGCGCTAAACAATTCGCTGCGCCGCCGGCAAATACTTGGGGCGAGCCGTTTTAGCGATATTTGGGTTGGCGGCGGATAGCGCGGGTTTTGGCGTTTGGAGGGGGATTTTGGGCGGGCGATAAAGGGCGGAGATTTTTTGATCTTTAACATATCTTTTTCCGCTCGGCGCGGTATTTAAGCTGGCGCTGGATAGACTTGCGCGTTTTTAATAAACTTAAAAGGAAAAAGTTTGAAACCGACTTACAATCCGTCCAAGCGAAAACGGGTCAATACGCACGGTTTTCGAGTTCGTATGGCGACGAAAAGCGGCAGACGCTTGATCAACCGCAGAAGAGCTAAAGGTCGCAAACGGCTTGGCGTGTAGCAAAAGCCGCCGATGATTTTCGCGAGTATGAATAATTCGCAGGTTTTCAACGCGCTGTTCAAGCAGGGCAGGAGCTTCCACGCGGACGCTTTTGTCTGCTTTTTTCAGAGCGCGGAAAACCCCGAAGTCGCTTTCGTGGCTTCAAAAAAGGTGGGCAACGCCGTGAAACGCAACTTCGCCCGCCGCCGTTTGCGCGAGCTTTTTCGCGCCGAAGCGCCCGCCGCGCCGAAAGGTCGTTACGCGCTGGTAGCGAAAAAGCCTATCGCCGAAGCGGATTTTGGGGCGTTGCGAGGGCAGTTTAGCCGCGTTTTCAGACAGATTTCACGCAAAAACGAACCAAAGGTTTAACTCTTGTTGGAAAAATTAAGTCCCACCGCGCGAATGATCATATTTGTAGCGATCGCCTTCGCGTTTATGTCCGTTTACCAGCAGTATTTTGTTCAGCCGCAATCGGTCGCGGCGAGCCAAGCTCGGCAAGGCGAGCAAGAGGGCAAGAGCGCAAGCGATCCCAACGCCGCGCCGATCGCGTCCGCAAGCCCCAACACAGCGGCGCAGCCCCCCGCTTCTTCGCAGCCGACGGATCGCGTTATCGCGGTCGTTACGACGGCGATCGGCGAGCTTAAGATCGACGAGCTTGGCAGAGTGGCGCAGGCGACGCTTAGCGGCAGCGTTTTCAAGGGCGAAAACAGCGAGCAGACCGCGCTGTTCAACCAGCGAAACGCGCGAGCGCTAGAGATTCGCTTCACCGACAAACCCGTAAATACTCAGGCTTTCAATACCGCCTACGTCGCATCGGCAAGCGAGATCGACGCGAGCGCCGCGAGCGCCGATCTGACGCTTACGCAGACGCTGAACGAGAGCAATCTAACCATCGTCAAAGAGCTGAGGTTCTACCCCGACGGGCATTACGATTTCAGCGTCAAACTTAGCCGCGCCACGGAGTATTTCGTTACGACCGGTTTTCGCCCCGACGCGGCGAGCGATCCGATGACGATCCAAGGCGCGCTTGTTCATACCTCTAGCGGCGCGATCGAGACGATCGAGGAGGGCGAGGCGATCGAGGGGCAGAGCTTCAAAAACGCCAGAATGGTTAGCGCGTTCGATCGCTACTACGCGACGCTCTTTTTCAACTACGAAACCCCGTTCAACGTCGTCGTAAGTAGGGTCGGCGACGGCGCGCCGCTGGCGTTTGTCAAACCGCTGGACGGCGCGGATTTCGCCGCGAGCGGCTATATCGGACCAAAATATGTAGATAAACTACGCGCCATCAATCCTGAGCTCACCGCCGCGGTGGAGTACGGCTTTTTTACCTTTCTGTCAAAGCCGCTGTTTGTCGCGCTGGAGTGGATCTATTCGCTTGTTCCCAACTGGGGCTGGGCGATTGTGATCTTTACCATACTGGTCAAAATCGTCCTGTTCCCGCTGAGCCACAAGGGTATGGTAAGTATGTCCAAGCTCAAGGATTTAGCGCCAAAGATGAAAGAGCTTCAGGAGCGCTACAAAGACGACAAGCAAAAGCTCCAGACGCATATGATGGAGCTGTACAAAAAGCACGGCGCGAACCCGCTAGGCGGCTGCCTGCCGCTGTTGCTGCAGATTCCGATCTTTTTTGCGATCTACCGCGTGCTGCTCAACGCCATCGAGCTTAAGGGCGCGGAGTGGCTCTATATCGGCGATCTGTCGATGAAAGACCCGTTTTTTGTCCTGCCGCTGCTGATGGGCGCGACGATGTGGTTTCAGCAGCGCATCACGCCCAGCAACTTCACCGACCCTATGCAGGCGAAGCTCTTTCGCTGGCTGCCCGTCGTATTTACCGTGTTTTTCCTGTTTTTCCCCGCGGGGCTCGTTTTGTATTGGCTTGTTAATAATATAATTTCGATCGGGCAACAGTGGTTTGTCAACAAAAGCGTACAAGCCGCTAAAGAGATCAATAAATCGGATAGTAATAATGAAAAGAATTGAAGCGCCAACTTTAGAAGAGGCTTACAAACTAGCGGCGCTGGAGTTTGGCTGCTCCGTTACCGATCTTGAGCTAGAGGTAGCGCAACAGCCAAGCCCGGGCGTGTTTGGACTATTCAGAAAAACGGCGATCGTTTACGCCGTGCGAAAAGAGCGCCAAGCCGCCCGCGCTCCAAGCGTCGCGGAGCAAAAACCCGTCGTTAAGCAGACGGAAGCGCCCGTAGAGGAGACGATCGTAAAAGATGTTTCTCCGCCGCCGCCGCCAAAAGCGCCGCCTCGCGTCGTGGAAGCGCCCAAACCCAAGATCGATCGCTTTGAAAAGCCCACGCTTAAGCCAAGCGTGTCCGACAGCCTGATCGACAGCGCGTTCTCCGACTATACCACGCCGCCCGTCAGCGTCAAAGAGATAAAAAAAGAGCGCCCGAAGCCCTCCGCCGCCCGCGCCGCGAAAATATTGGTCGATCGCGGCGAAAGTTTCGGCTCGCTCGACATCTCCATTGAAAAAATCCGTCAAAAATCGCAAGATCACAAAATCGTCTGCAAAGATATCGAAAACACTTTGCGCGATCTGTTCGCCCACACCTGCTACAAGATCGACACGATCGACGTCTCTATGGTTGATCCCAACACCGTGCGCGTCTTTTTCGACGGCGACGACGCGGCGCTGTTAATCGGCAAAGACGGCTATCGTTATAAGGCGTTAAGTTATATTTTGTTCAATTGGATCAATCCCACATACGGCTACCTCCTGCGCCTAGAGATCGCCGAGTTTTTGCAAAATCAAGAGGAGATGATAACCCGCTATCTGGAGCCGGTGATCGCGCAGATTGAGGAGAGCGGCAAGGGACAGACGAGAATCCTTGACGGCGTGCTGGTTCAGATCGCGCTCAAAGAGCTTAGAGGGCGTTTCCCCGACAAATATGTGGGCATCAAAACCTCGCAGGACGGCGAAGGCAAGTATGTAGTCGTCAATGATTTCGTCCGCAAATACGAACGATAAAACAATTGTCGCGCCCGCCACGCCGCTTGGACGCGGGGCGATCGCGATCGCTCGTCTAAGCGGCGCTAGAGCGCTAGAGTTTGCGCTTAAGGTTACGAAACTTGACGGCTTAACGCCGCGATACGCGCATCTGGCGTATCTATACGACGCCGCCGGTCAGCCGATCGATCGCGCCATCGTTATCTACTTCAAAGCGCCAAAAAGCTACACGGGCGAGGATATAGTCGAGTTTCAGACGCACGGCGGAGAGGCGGCTATCAACGCGCTGATCGATACGCTCTGCGCTTTGGGCGCGGTCTTGGCGCGAGCGGGCGAGTTTAGCCTGAGGGCGGTAACAAACGGCAAGATGACGACGGACGAAGCCGAAGCCGCCGCCGCCTACGCCGCGGCGCGCTCGAGCAAAGCCGCCAGAGCGCTGGCGGCGCATCTTAGAGGCGATCTAGGGCGATTCGTCGACGAGGTCAGATCGCGGCTTTTGCGGCTGATCGCCTACGCGGAAACCTCTATCGACTACGCCGAGGAGGAGCTTGGCGACACGCGGGCGGCTATGATTCGGCAGCTTGACCAGATTGAGCGGCTGTTGTCGGCGACGCTTGAAGCGAGCCTGCGGCGCAAATCGCTGCTGCGCGGTTTTGAGATCGCCATTATCGGCAAGCCAAACGCGGGCAAAAGCTCGCTGTTAAACGCGCTTTTGGGCGAGGCGCGATCGATCGTAAGCGAACAGGCGGGCACGACGCGCGATCTGGTGAGCGAGGATTTGCGGCTTGGCGAACATATCGTCAGGATAATGGACACGGCGGGGCTGAGGCGCGGCGAAAACGAGATTGAGTCGATCGGCATCGAGTACGCCAAAAACGCGGCTAAAGAAGCCGATCTGATTATCGCGCTGTTTGACGGCTCGCAGGATTTTGACGAAAACGACGAAGCGGTTTTGGCGCTGATTGGCTCGGCTAAAGCGATCGCGGCGATCAACAAAAACGATCTGCCGCAGAGGATCGATCTTGCGCGTTTGGCGCGTTTTGAAAGCGTCTCGCTCAGCGTGAAAAACGATATTAAACCGCTGTTAAATATGTTGCAATCTTGGCTCGATCGCCAAATCGGCGGCGAAGAGACGACGCTAATCTCTCAAAGGCAGATCGCGCTGGTAAAAAACGCGGCGGATTCGATCGCCTCCGCCAGAGCGCGTTTAGCAAGCGGCGAACTGGAGCTATTTAGCTATCAAGCGCAAGAGGCGATAGGTTTTATCGGCGCGCTGACGCGCCCAAACGATTACGGCGAACTGCTCGATACGATCTTTAGCGAGTTTTGCCTCGGCAAATAGGATAACGCCGTTTTATACGGCTTTTGAGGGCTGCTTATCGCGGTATTTTTCTAGGATTTTCAGTTGCGCCTCGATCGCGCCTTTTACGCTGAAAAGCCAAAAACGATGGGCGAAAAGATAATCCACAAGTTTCTCTTTGCGCTCGGTTTCGTTAGTGGGGATTTTGGTGGTGATCTTGGCGATGTTCAGCTCCATATTTACCACCATAGCGCGGAGGCTGTCCCAGTAGTATTTCATAAATACGGGATCTTCCAGAATCTTTTTTGTCTTGTCGATCTTGGCGTTGAGCGCCGAGATCGCCTCAAAATCGCCTTTTTCGATCTGCTCTGCTCTGCTCTGCCCTTCGAGTTTCACGACAAGATCGACCGTATCTTTTTGCAGAGGCGTAATCGTTTCTAGCGCCTTTTTACCCTCGGCGATCATCTCGTCTATTACGCTTTTCAGCCGCGCTTTTTCTTTGCGGATCGTTTTGGCTTCGGCGTCGGGCAACACGATCCGTTTTTTCTTTGGCGCGTTTTTATCTACAAACTCCGCTATCACTTCGGCAAAGGGGCGATCGATCGCGCCGTCTATATGGCAGCCGCCCTCCGTACAATTATAAGTAGTCGCTCGCGCTTTGGCGTCGGCGATATTTTGAATAAAAAAGTTTCTAAAAAGCGCCCAAGTGGGATTAGACCGTATCTCGCCCTCGCCGCCCCACGCGGGGAAATAGAGCTTCTCCTCGGAATC
>JAITEA010000192.1 GCA_031282285.1 Helicobacteraceae bacterium | reverse complement strand
CTCGTGTTGTCGATCGCGACCGCGCCGGCTTTCGCCGCGCTTGGCGCAAACTCGCTCGACACCGATCCGCCCGCGCTGAAAAGCGCGATCTCGATCTTCTCTTGCGCGAAAATATTATGCGTCAAGGTTTTGACCTCGATATCTTCGCCCTTATACTCGATCGTTTTGCCCGCGCTCTTTTCGCTGGCAAGCGGTACAAGCCGCGCGATCGGAAACTTTTGCTCCTCCAAAACGCGAATCATCTCGCCGCCAACCGCTCCCGTCGCGCCGACCACGGCGACTGAATACTCTCTCAAATTGTTTCCTTTGTGAAATTAGAGGCTAATTTTATATTTAGAGCGTTTAGTTTCAAAATCGGCGATCGTCATTCCCAGCAATTTAGCCGCTTGCGCCGCGTCGCCTTTAGTCTCGTCCAGCGCCTGAACAAGCAGCTCCTTTTCCAGCGTCTCCACGCTTTTTGCCCCGCTTCGCGCCTGCAAAAACAGATCGCTGGGATCGATAATCTCGCCTTCGCTCACGATCGCGCTTCGCTCGCAGACGCTGATTAGCTCCCTGACATTGCCGTGCCAGCCGTAGTTTAGCAGCTCCTCTTTGGCGGCGTCGGAAAAGCTCTTTTTCTCAAAGCCGTATCGTTCGCACGCGTCCAAGAGCGCCGCCTCCGCCAGCGGCAAAATCTCCTCCTTGCGCTCTCTAAGCGGCGGGATCGCGATCTCGATCGTGTTCAGCCTGTAGTAGAGGTCTTCGCGGAAACGCCCCTCTCTGATCGCCTCGCTTATATTCTGGTTCGTAGCCGCGATCAACCGTACATCAATGGATATATCTTTAAGCCCGCCAAGCCTTCTGATCTTCTTTTCTTGAATGGCGCGCAGCAGTTTTGCCTGCAAGCCGTAGGGCATTTCGGCGATCTCGTCGAGAAACAGCGTCCCGCCGTTTGCCTCCTCGAAACGCCCGGGTTTTGCCGCCTGCGCGTCGGTGAACGCGCCCTTTTCAAAGCCGAACAGCTCGCTTTCCACCAGCGCGTCGGGCAGCGCCGCCATATTGATCGGCACGAACGGCTTCTCGCTGCGCGGCGAGTTGAAGTGGATAAATCCCGCGAATATCTCCTTGCCCACGCCGCTTTCGCCAAGCAGCATCACCGCCGCGTCGGTTTTGGCAGTCTTGAGCGCGACCTGTCTGGATCGCTCCAGCGCGGCTGAACTGACGATGAAAAACTCGTTTTTTGCCGTCTCTTTGTGTTTGGCGGGGGTTATGCGGGCGACTTTCTTGATCCGCTGCGCCGCTTTGTTGGCGCGCCTGATCGCCTCGATCAGCGTCTCGAGCTCGAAGGGTTTTTGCAGAAAATCCTTCGCGCCAAGCCGCATAGCCTCGACCGCCTTGCTCAAAGTGGCGTTGCCGGTGATGACGATCGCCTCGTACTTGCCGTTGAGTTCGCGCAGAAACTCCAGCCCGTCCATCATAGGCATAGTCAGATCGGTTACCACCAGATCGAAGCTGTCGTCTAGTTTTTTGAGCGCGTCTTTGGCGTTCTTGAAACTTATGACCTCAAACTCCTCGCGCTCGGCAAGCGCCGATTCAAGCGATTTGCGCAGGTTTATGTCGTCTTCAACGATCGCTATTTTCATAGACGACGATTGTAACCATATCCTCTTTAACAAAAGCCCCGATCCGCGTCGGAGGCAGCGTAAGCACCGTCTTGGAATCCGCGCCGTTTCGCCCGTATTTTGCCGCGTCGGTTAGCAACACGCCGTTTTTAAGCAGGTTTTCAAGCAGATCGTCCTGATACAGCCGCAGCAGCCGCGCCGCGCCCAGCTTGCCTTCTTGCGGGCTGATTTCCAGATCGAAGCCGTATTTGACGCGGCTGGATTTGAAGGCTACCATCGCTTTGGCGATTGTCAGTTTTTCGTTCAGCGCCGCGTGATTCGCGCTCGCCTGCCGATAGGCGACAATAAACTCTTCGGCGCTTACGATCGAAACGATAAACAGCAGGCTCGCCAAAACTCTCATAACCGCGCGCAAGCAATCCCCATTCCTTCACCCCTCCCCGCTCCCTTCAACAGCTTCGGTCGGAGGCTTCGCCCTCCCTTACGCGAGCGCCGCTCTGCTTCGCTTCGTCTCCCGATAATGGGGGCTAGGGGGGTTTGAGACAAGCCTCAATCCCATTAAAATTGGATCTAAGCGAAATCGAAACCTTCTTTATCAAGAGAAAATGGGAATAAAAGCGGTCAAGAGATGGCGATCAATAGCGGCTAAAATGCCAGCAATCAACGAAAAAGCGACGATTTTCGCGCTTTTATCGCTAAAGCCTCTTTTTTCATCTCATATAATCAGAATTAATTGACTAGAATGCTCAGATTTTATTCCAATACAAAAAGGAGAACCGACAAATGTCGTTACTTCAACACGGCTCAAACGCTTTGTTACATAAAGCGTTTCAATCCGACGCATCTGCGCGTCAAGACCCTGCGTTTGATTCAAACGCTACCACAAAAGCGTCGCAAAACGCTATCTCAACCCAAGCTTTGCAATCTAACGCAAAAGCTTCAGCTTCGCTTAATACACAAATCAACCCCCCCCCCCCCCCGTTTTCAGCTATAAACTAATAAAACGCTTCGCGATCCTGATCGCTTCGCTGTTTTTGATCGGTTGCGGCAGCGGTGGAGGCGGCGGTTCCTCGCTTAGCGACGCTAAAG
>JAITEA010000081.1 GCA_031282285.1 Helicobacteraceae bacterium | reverse complement strand
CGACGACTGCCCGAGCGCTCAAGCTATATATTACGATATGTCCGAATATACGGGCGGGTTTGCCTATAATCTCAAGCCAGAGGAGATCGCTTCGTCGAGAGTAGCTTCCCTGCTTAGCGATCCGTATCGGGCGGATATTATGCGTTTAAGAAACAGCGTAAGCAAAAACTCGCCAAAAAGCTACGAGTTCTTTGCGGATTCAACGGCAAAGAAGTTATGGGTTATCGTAAATATGTCGAGCGGAAATCTGAAAAAAGTATCGCTTTTTGATCCCGACGCAATCGAGATCGTCCGAAGCGGCGAGGGCGTAACGGTATCGAGACTTTCGTCGCTGACAAGCTACGAGATAGAAAGACCAAAGATCGGATTATGGAAAGCGGTAATCGAAGGAGATGGAGAGTTTGCGATTATAGCTTCCGCAAGCAGTCCGCTATCGTTTGACAATTTCGATTTTGTAGAGTATGACGACTCCGTTCATTCCGGCTATTTTAAGATTGTCGGGTATCCGATCGCCGGAAGCAAAACGGCGGCGAAAGCCACTTTGTCTGGCGAGGCGTCCGATCTCCGCTTTGAGCTAAAAACAAGCGCCGGTGAAACTTTTAAATCGTTTAAGATGGACGGCTTTGGAAAATATAGAGGGCTTAAGGTTTTTTTAGCGGAAGATTTTATCGCGCCAGACAGAGATTTTTACGCATACGCTTTTGGCAAAGACGAAAACGGCGTCAATTTTCAGCGAATAACGCAAAAACCGATCGTCGTCGCAAGCGCAAGCATATCCGCGCTTTCAATCTCCGATCTGTCTTTGGGAAAAGAGACGATCTACGCTTTCAGAATAACCAACAAGGGCAAAGACGATACCTTCGGGATTACGGCTATGGACGATAACCATTATATAAGATCGATCAGTCGCGAAAAAGTTTTTATCAAAAGCGGCGATAGCGCGGATATTAATATCACGCTAAATAGCGGCAAAACCGCCGCGATCGGAACGCGAAACGAGCTGAAAGTTATCGCCGCGCCTATATGCGGCGGCGGTATCGGCGGCTATACGCAAGTCAGCGGATCGGTAACCAAAGCCGAATAGTTTCGCAAGCGTTAGTTTAAGTTCGCGCGGGGTTTAGATCGCCATTTGCGTAGATTACGCGGCGGGGCAATATCGTTTTATTAACCCCCTTGCATTTTCGCCCTTCCTGCCTCTGCGCCCTACATTGTTCTATCGCGCCGCTGGGCGGCGGGGGGGTTGGCGCTTATTTTGCGATAATCTCGTAGAACTTCGCCGTCAGATCGCCGCGCAGCTTTTCAAGCGCGCGCTCTTTGGCGGTCTGTTCGTTTTGCGACGACTCTTTGGCTTCGACAGTCTCCGTTTTTTTGGTCGCGCCGTCGCTGTAATCGACAATCTCGATCAGAAGCGACGCGGTAGCCCACAGCCAGCCGTTTTCCGCGTTGACTGAAATCTTGTAATAACCCACCGCCGAATAGTCGCTTTCGTCTTGCTGCGTCAGCGTAAAGCCCGCCGCGCCGATCGCCTCGTTCAGCAAGCGCTTGCCCTCGTAGTTGCCGTTTACCGAAAACTTTATCGATCGCAAAAGCGCGCGCTTGGCGGCGGCGACGCGACCTTCGTTCGCGTACGCGCTTGAGGGCATAGCGTCGATTACGGCAAGCAGCGCCGCGATCGATCGCCGATCGCCTAGCAGAGCGCCCGCCGCGTTCAGCGCCCTGAGTTTGCCAAGCGCGTCGCTGTCGTCCTCCGCCTCCGCGACAAGCGCGTCGATCTCAAGCTCCTTTTGCGCCAGCTCCGCTCTCAGGCTCGCGGCGCTTTTGGAGCGATCCAGCGCCGCCAGCGCGTAATAGATTTTGCTGGCGTCGTCGTAGTAGCGATCCACAATCTCCACGCCGCCGACGGTTTGATTTACGCGCACATTCACCGCGCTTGAAAAGGCGCTTTCGTAGCCGCCCGCGCCGCTCGAGGTTTTTGATCGCTCCGAGCTTTCCACGCTGATGCTGATCGTCTTTGCCAGATCGTTTCTGGCGCGATCGGCGGCGATATCCTGCGTAGTTCCGCTGCCGACGCCGGTTATATAGCGGCTTGGCGCGTATTGGCTCGCGCCGGTAACCCACTGCGGCGCGGGGACGCTCGGTCCTTTTGGCGCGCACGAGACAAGCCCGACGCCGACGACCGCCAGCGTAATCAAGGTAGCAACACGCATATTAGTTCCTTTATTACGAAATCAATATAAACGCGGCGCGATAAACGATCTCTCGCCTGATTTGATCTCTATATTATACTCTTTGGCGCCGATCGTTACGCGGTGCGCGCCCTGATCCAGCCGCGCGCGCGCAAAGCAGATCGAATCGGGCAAAGCGTACCAGCCGCGAGTGTCCGCCACCTCGGTCAGCGCGTTGAAAAGGTTTGCCGCGAGCCTCGCGACCGCCGCGCCCGCGTTGTCGTTTTTGCCGCCGCCAGCCGCCGACGCGACGACATTTTCCGTTACCTTTTTCGCGGTTACTCTGGCGACGGTTCGGGCGATAATTTCGGGCATATCGGATTTAAGCGTTTCTAAAGCGATCGCCGATACGCTTTCTGCAAGCTCGCAATTTACCGCCGCGCCGTCGATCGCAAGCGCGATCGGCAAGGCGTAAAATCTGGTTTCGTAGCGCGGCACGGAGATTTTGATAATGCCGCTTGGTACGCCAAAGGCGATACTATCGGCGCGCTTGATGGGCGCAAATCCAGCGCTTACGATCGCGATAAGCTCGCCCTGATTGGCGCCCAGATCGCCAAAATCGCCCGATAAGCCAAACTCGTTTTTGTATTGGTTATACTCTTCCGTAACGCCGAGTTTTTTGGACAGACGCAGCAGATCGTTTTTGAGCGCGTTTGGGAACGGGACGCCAAAAAAACCCTCTTTATATACGCGGTAGGTCTGGCGGTAGGATACTAGCGCGGAGCCGTTTTCGCCCAGCGCCTCGAATACGACGCCGCTTAGATACCTCAGCGCCGCGTCGTCGATATACGCTCCGGCTTTGATCGTTTTGAGCCGTTCGTCGCCCTGCATAATCTCGACGCGCGCGCCGTAGAGATCGCCTTTGAGCAGATAGTTGATCGTCGCGTAGAAGCTGGCGAGAACGCGCTCGAAATCCGCGCCTTTGTAGGCGATAGCCCCGTCGTTGATCAGTAGCGAAGCGCTCTGTTCGCTGACGCTGATCGCGTCGTATTCGGTAAAGAGCTTTTTGACCGTCTCAAACGAGGCGGCGCTCTCGTCGTGGCGCTGAAGATTTTGCAAGATCATAGCGCGATCAAGCTCGAATACGACTCTGTCGCGATCGGGCGGCGGCTTGCTCTCCAGCGCTTTTAACGCGGCTTCGTCGTCGCCGGCTTTAAGATAGTTTTCAATCTTCGCAAACCCGCTCGAATGCGGAACGCAACCGCAAACGCAAACGGCGAGAACGGCTAAAAACGCAAGGCGCATCGATTACGGTCGCACTTTTTTGTTTTCAACCAGTTTCTTGATTTTCGTCCCCCCGCTCCAGACGATCTCCTGCGACTCTACGCTCGTAAGCGTCAGATCGATCTGATAGTATTTAACCGCCGTTTTGCCTTCGCTGTCGATGATCGTGTTGATCGTCCCATTGACGATAAAATCCGCGCCGATCTCCTGCCGCTCTTTTTTGCGCGTTTCTTCTTTGGCGTACTGATCTTGTTCCTTGCGTTCCTCGCGCGCGTTCAGGCGATCGTCTCTGGAGGCGATAAACCGCGCGTCGCCCGAATTGATCACGGCGCGCTGAATGTCGTTCATAAAGGTCTGCGTGTTGATATGCTCGTGGCTGAGATTTTTGATCTCGCCGACCGTCAGCACGGGTTTTGTCTTGTACTGCCCGTAAAACGCCGGCAGCCAGCGCTCGTTGAGCATACTCTTGATCAGCTCCTCGCTCGTCTGTCTGGAATCAACATCGTTCCAGTCGCCGCTAAGATCGACGACCTCGCTCGTATCTAAGCGGGTAACCTTCGTGGAGCAGCCGATAAAAATCAGCGCGAAAATCGTCGCGCCAATCAGCGCTATTCGTCTCATTGCCTTTCCTTGCTTTTGTTTTGGTTACTATACAAAAAACGCTATAAATCTAGCTCCCCCGCCGTTTTTTCGCGGCGGCGCGCGCGGATTTAGAGCAGTATAAGCGCGCCGTCGCTAAGCGGTATCGCTTTTCTGGTGCGTTCATAGGCGATCAGCTCCCGCTTGAGCCTGTCGATAAAATCCGGTTTGATATGGTTGATATAGATAGCCACATCCTCTCTTTTGAGATTCGCTAGCTCTTCGTTTAGCAGTTTCGGCGTCAAATGCCCGCTCTCCAACGCGAGTTTTTCGTAGTTCGAGGGAAAAGAGACTTCGATAATGATCGAGGCTATATCTGGATCGTCGTTTAAGATATTCCAGATATTCGCGCATTTGCCCGTATCGGAGGTGAACATAATTTTTTTGCTCTCTTTTTCGATCACATAACCTACGCTTTTAACCGTGTGGTTGGTTTCAAACGGCGTTAGTTTAACGCCGTCGATCTCGTAACAGACATTTGGTTGTATCTCGTTCATCGTTATAGCCGCTTCGCCCGATCTAAGCAGCGCGATCTTAGTAAAATCAGGCCATATCAGATCGTTAAATATATTGCTTTTAAGCGTCTGGATAGTCTGGGGCGGTCCGTATATGTTCAGCGATCGATCGCGGCTTGTAAAAAAAGCGTCGATCATAAACGGCAGATCGACGATATGATCGATATGGCTGTGAGTTAGAAAAATATGGTTAATATCGCGCGCCGAGTCGCCAAGCGGGCTCAACAGATTGCCCGCGTCGATCGCCACGGAATCGCTCACCAGCAGCGAAGTCGTAGATTTGTCGTTTAGCCGCCCGCCGTAGGCGCCTAGCATAATTACTCCGTTCATTTTACTCCCATTTCACTAATGCGCGCCGTCCACAAAGCGATTGCGAATATCGAGCAGATCGTCAAGAGCGCGGAAAAAAGCGTCCACAAGAGCAGGATCGAAATGCGCGCCTTTTTCCTCTTTGAATAGCGCTAAGATTTTCTCAAGCTCCCACGCCTTTTTATATACGCGATCACTGCCCAAAGCGTCAAACACGTCCGCCAGCGCCGTAATGCGCCCGAATATATGAATATCCTCGCCCCGCAAACCTTGCGGATAACCTCTGCCGTTATATTTTTCGTGATGTTCGTACGCGACGATCGCGGCGGCTTTCAAGATGCGCCGGTGGGAGTTTTTGAGGATTTGATAGCCCGTTTCGGCGTGGGTTTTCATAATCTCAAACTCCGCCTCGTCCAGCTTGGCGGGTTTTTTGAGGATCGCGTCGGGAATGGCTATCTTGCCTATGTCGTGCATCGGGCTTGCCATACGCAGAAGTTCCGCGTCGGCTTTGCTCAGCCCGCAGGAGAGCGCCAGAATATAGGAGTATTCGGCTACGCGCTTAACATGGTTGCCCGTCTCTTTGGAGCGCATCTCGCCCGCTTCGCCCATCGTGAAGATCACATCTTTTTGCGTGTCCTCGATCTCTTTGTTGGTTATCGCCGTTTCCAGCGTCGCGCCCGAATAGATCGCCGCGAGCTTAAGCCGCTTTAGATCGTCGTCGCTGAAAACCGCCTCGTCGGTCATCTTGTTGATCGCCTGATAAACGCCGATGATCTCGCCCTCGCCGCCGTAAATTGGCAACGCGATAATGCTGCGCGTAACATAGCCCGTTTGCAGATCGACGCTTGGGTTGAACCGCTCGTCGGCGTAAGCGTCGTTGATGATAATCGGCGCGTTGTCGGCGATCGCGTGTCCGACCACGCCGCTGTCGCTTGGAATCGTGATCGCCGAAATGCCGTGCGCCACCTTTGTCCAAAGGGTGGCTTTGTCGTCGCTCAACAGCCAGATCGTACAACGATCGGCGCATATAAGTTCGCGCCCCAGATCAGCCATCAGCATCAGAATGCGATCGATCTCTTTTTCTTTGGAGATGCTGGCGATCGTTTCAAAGATCGTCTCCAGCATCTCCTGCGGATTTAACTCGCGCCTCTCTTTTTGTCTGTCGTCGTGGCTTCGCATACGCTTTTCCGCTCAAAATAGAATAGGACATTATAGCTCCGCTCAAATAATCGTCCGCTTGCCCCTCTTTGCCGCAACTCAAATATGTGAAAAGAGCGGCGTTGATATCCGCAATCGGACGCCGCCGTTTAACCGCCAATCCAAAATATAAAGGCGAAACCATACAAAACGCCGCTAAAGCGGCTACTGCTCCGTCGCGGGAATGACTAAGAAGATCGCCGGAATAATTTTTCCCGTCATACCCGCGCAGGCGGGAATCCATCTTATTCCCCATGCGAGCGTCGCTTTCCGCGCCGCTTCGTCCCCGATAAGGGGGGGGGTTTCAAACCTTTCATAAGCCGTTAAACTTGCGATCGCGCCTCTCGTCATTCCCACAGTTCGCGTCCGCATTGCGTCATTCCCGCGTAGCGCCCGCTCCGCAGGAGCGCAAGGCGCGTAGGAAGGCGGGAATCCATCTCTCAAAAAGTTAACGAAACACGAAAAGCGCCTTGATTGCATTCTCTCCCTGCGTCGCTTCCCATTCTTTCCCCTCCCCCCCCCCTGATAAGGTGGGTTTCTCGTCATACCCGCTGTTCGCGTCCGCATTGCGTCATTCCCGCGAAGGCGGGAATCCATCTTGAATTGAAGCCTTGCGGTTTTGATCAACTTCCGATCACGCTTCTTGCTTTCCTTCCCCTCTGATGTTTAGGGGGGTTTCAAATCCCTCTTTTGGATTCCCGCCTACGCGGGAATGACGAGAAAAGGCGGAGAGGGCGCGATCGTTAAAGGGGAGATTCGTACGATCAAGCGGGAGATTCATTTGGATTGGTTGAGATCGAGGGATTGAAGGGCTTCTTTGGCTTCCGATACGCCGCCCTTTGCCGCCCTTTCCAGAAGCTCTCTTGCTTTAACTACATCCTTTTTAACCCCTCTGCCGTCCAAATACAGCATTCCCATTCTGTATAACGCCCCATAATGTTTCCAATTAAGTTTATACGCGGCTTCATACCATTTAAGGGCGCTTGGATAGTCTTTAAG
>JAITEA010000244.1 GCA_031282285.1 Helicobacteraceae bacterium | reverse complement strand
ACGCATAACTACGCCGTTTGCCTGTTTATGAGCCGCCGCTACAAAGAAGCCGCGGCGCTTTTTGACGCGCTTTTGCAAAACGACGGCGATAACGCCTTGTTTATGCGTAGCGCGGGAGTCTGCCGCGCCTATCTTGGCGATTACGCAAGAGCAAAAGCGATCGCCGATAAATTACGATCGCTAGGCGAAAACGACGATATGTCCGAATCCGATATCGCGGAGTTATATTATCTCTGCGGCGAATACGCCGCGCATAACGCTATTTACGATAAGAGCCGGTTTAATTACGACTTGGACGAGGACGGATATATAGCGCCGTATTTATACTCGCTGAAGATTACCGGCGAAACGGGCGCGATCGAGCGAAAATACGAGGAAATAGTTCAAAAGATCAACGACGATATTACGCAAGCAAAAGCGCCGCCGGAAAACGAACAAAAACGCTTCGTCAAAAAGTCGCGAAAACGGTTAAGAGGCGTAGAAAAACTCTATGCCGCGATAGTAAATGATGACTTCAATCCGCAGGTCAAAATCCGCCCATATTTCATAGAAAACTGCTATCTGATCGACTGCCCAAGACATCAAACCGCGATCTTGACTTAGAGCGTGTTTTGGCGGCGAACGCATAACGCCGCGCCTCTAAGCGGCGGATTTTGGCAAGCTGTGGCATAATCTTAATATCACTAACAATTTTATGCGACAGGAGCGGCGATTGAGACGCGGTAAGAAAATATCTATTATAGGGGCTGGCAATGTGGGTTCCACCGTCGCCTACTCGTTAGCCACGCAAGGCATCGTTCACGAGATTATACTGCTCGATTCCAAAACGGACGTGGCTTGGGGCAAGGCGCTGGATATGTCGCAAGCCGCCGCGGTTATCCGCGCTCATACGATCGTGCGCGTGGCGAAAGATTACGGCGATATTGCCGACAGCGACATCGCGATCATAGCCGCGGGCGCGGCGCGGCGACCCGGGATGAGCCGCGACGATCTGCTATTTACCAACGCCGAAGCCGTCCGCGATATATGCAAACAGCTAAAGGAGCATTGTCCCAATTCGTATGTGATTGTGATCACCAACCCGCTTGACGCGATGACCTATGTTACCCTCAAGGAGACGGGTTTTGACAAGCGGCAGGTGATCGGTATGGCGGGGCTGCTGGATTCGGGCAGAATGGCGAGTTTCATCTACGAAAAGCTCGGCTACGGCTCGGGGCAGATTCGCGCCACCGTGCTTGGCGGACACGGCGACAGTATGGTGCCGCTGCATCGCTATTCGACGGTCGCGGGCGTGCCTATCACCGATCTGCTGACCCAAGCGGAGATCGACGAGATCGTCAGGCGCACCAAAAACGCGGGCGCGGAGATCGTAGGCTACCTCAAGAACGGATCGGCTTACTACGCCCCCGCGCTCGCCACCTCGATGATGTGCGAGGCGATCTTGCGCGACGCGAAACAGATATATCCGTGCGCCGTGCTGCTGGAGGGCGAATACGGCTACAACGACATAGTTACGGGCGCGCCGATCGTGCTTGGCGCGAACGGCGTGGAGAAGGTGATTGAGGTAACGCTTAACGACGAGGAAAAAGCGGAGTTTAAGCGATCGGTGCAATCGGTCGGCAGGCTGATCGACAAGCTGAAGGAGAAGGGCTTTTATGCCTGATTATCGCGTCGAAAAGGACGCTATGGGCGAGATCAAAGTCCCCGCGGACAGGCTCTGGGGCGCGCAGACGCAGCGGAGTTTGGAGAACTTCAAAATCGGCGTAGAGCGTATGCCAAAGCCGCTGATCGAGGCGTTCGCGCTACTCAAAAAAGCCGCCGCGATCGCCAATTGGCGGCTTGGCAAAATGGACGAGCGGCTTTCAAACGCGATCGCCTTCGCCTGCGACGAAATCCTATCCGGCAAGCTTAGCGGCGAGTTTCCGCTAAGCGTCTGGCAGACGGGCAGCGGCACGCAGACCAATATGAACTTAAACGAGGTGATCGCCTCTCTTGCCGGCGGCAAACTTGGGCGCAAAGTCCATCCAAACGACGAAGCAAATATGAGTCAAAGCTCTAACGACGCCTTCCCGACGGCTATGCATATCGCCGCCGTTTTGGAGATTAACCGCCTGCTTTTGCCCGCGATCGAGGCGCTACGCCAAACGCTGGAGGCTAAATCGCGCGAGTTTGCCCCGATCGTCAAAATAGGGCGCACCCACCTGCAGGACGCCACGCCGCTTACGCTGGGGCAGGAGTTTTCGGGCTACGCGGCGGCGCTGGAAAACGGCGCGGCGCAGATACGATCGGCGCTTGATTTCGCGCGAAAGCTCGCGATCGGCGCGACTGCGGTCGGCACGGGGCTGAACGCTCCAATCGGCTTTGACAAGGCGGTTTGCGAGGAGCTGAACAGGCTGACGGGCGAAAAGTTCGCGCCCGCGCCCAACAAGTTTCACGCGCTCGCAAGCCACGACGCGATTGCGTTTTTGCACGGCGCGCTGAAGTCGCTCGCGGGCGGTTTGATGAAGATCGCAAACGATATTCGCCTGCTGGCTTCTGGTCCTCGCTGCGGGCTAGGCGAACTGACCATTCCCGAAAACGAGCCGGGCAGCTCCATTATGCCGGCTAAAGTTAATCCCACTCAAGCTGAAGCGCTGACAATGGTCGCCGTTCAGGTGATGGGCGCCGACGCGGCGATCGGCTTTGCGAACGCTCAAGGCGCCTTTGAGCTGAATGTGTTCAAGCCGGTGATTATCTACAACTTTTTGCAGTCGGTCAGGCTGCTGGGCGACGCGATCAACAGCTTCAACGAGCGCTGCGCGATCGGCATAAAGGCAAACAAGGAGACGATTGCGCGCCACCTTAACAATTCGCTGATGCTCGTAACCGCTTTGACGCCCGCGATCGGCTACGACAAAGCCGCGCAGATCGCCAAAAAAGCGCACAAAGAGGGCTCGTCGTTAAAAGAGGCGGCGCTCGCTCTCGGATTTGTAAGCAAAGAGGAGTTTGATCGCCTTGTCGATCCCGCCGCTATGACCAGCGCGAAGGAGTAATAACATTGCCAAACATTATGCGGTCGCTGCGCGATCTTTTTTCGCCCAAAAAGCGCCAAGCGCCCGCTTTGGACGCGATCGAACAAAGCAAAAAAGATGTAACCTCAGACGACGCGGAGGCTTATTTTAATCTCGCGCAGGCATATTACGGCGCCGGCGACTATCAAGAGGCGATCGCCAACTTTGATCGGTCGATTAGTATCGATCCAGACGTCGGGGTAACTTATTACAACCGCGCTATCGTTTATAACGAGTTAAAGGATTACGATAAGGTTATTTGCGATCTAAACCAAGCGATAAAACTAAGCCCGAACGACGCGGATATCTATCTGTTTCTAGGTCAGGTCTATCATCATACGGGCGAGTATGAACTATCGCTCAAAAATTACGCGGCGGCGATATCGCTCGACCCTTCCGCAGAGGCGTATTCCAGACGCGCGTTTTTATATCGCAGCTTAGGGGATCATCGGCGCGCTATCGACGATTACGATCGCGCCATAAAACTTAATCCCAATATGGATCAGGCGCGCTACGATCGCGCCCGCTCTTACGACGATCTGGGCGATCTCAAGCAAGCGATCGACGCGTACGGTCAAGCTATAAACGCCGTTTCGGATTACGCCCCGCTTTATAACCGCCGCGGTTTTGCCTGCTACCGCTTGGGTTATTATAAAGAGGCGCTTATCGATTTTGATCGGGCGATCGCGTTGGATCAAAGCTCGGCGGAGCTATATTATAACCGCGCGTGCGTCTATTTTCGTTTGGGAAGTTATAAACGCGCGATCGCGGATTTTGACAAGGCTATTAAACTCGATCCAAACTACGCGAAGGCGTATAACAATCGCGGTTTTGCCCGCTACTATTCGGACGATTTTCAAAACGCGATCG
>JAITEA010000208.1 GCA_031282285.1 Helicobacteraceae bacterium | reverse complement strand
AATCTGCGCGCCGACTCCAAACTCTTTTTTCGCGTTTTTCGCGCCGCCCTCCAGCAGCAGCAGCACGCCGCCGTTTTGCTTCAAATACTCGATCGCGTTCAGTAGCCCGCTAAAACGCCTGTCGTCCAGCAACAGCTCCGAATCGGAGCCGACCAGATGAAACTTCACCGCGCTCGTTTCGCCGATCTCGCCAAAGGCGACGGCGCGGTGCGTATGCCCTAGATGGTCGATCCACTCGCTTATCGTTACCGAGGAGCCGTACAGCGCTTTGACCTCGATTTGGCGGCGGCTGACCAGCGATTCGCGCCGCAGGCGGTACTCGATCAGATCGGCGATATAGACGATCGGGATATTGTGCCGCGCCGAAAACTCGTCCAGATCGGCGCGTCTTGCCATTGTCCCGTCCTCTTTGAGTATCTCGCAGATCACGCCGCACGGCGTCAAGCCCGCAAGACGGCAGAGATCGACCGATCCTTCGGTCTGCCCCGTGCGTACCAGCACGCCGCCGTCTTTGGCGATCAGCGGAAAGATATGTCCCGGGCGGACAAGATCGGTAGCGGCGCTTAACGGATCGGCTAAGATCGCGATCGTATCGTGCCGTTCGTAAGCCGAAATGCCGGTGCGGGCGGTTTTGGCGTCCACGCTGATCGTGAAAGCCGTTTCGTGCGCGGATGTGTTTCTGTCGGTCATCGGCGCGAGATTCAGCCGTTCGCACGCGGCGCGATCGAGCGCGGCGCATACAAGCCCGCGCGCCTCTTTGACCATAAAGTTCATCAGTTCGGGCGTGGAGAGCGCGCCCGCGTACATCAGATCGCCCTCGTTTTCGCGATCTTCGTCGTCGATCAAGATGACCATTTTGCCGTTTTTTACGCTCTCTACGGCTTTTAATACCCGATCGATTGCCTGCTGCTGCATACTAGCGCTCCGATAAAATTTGCGGCATCGTAGCGCTATATTTCTTTTTGGCGCGGTCGTTTTTGGTAACATTACCTTTTTGGAGGCAGTTATGGTTCGTTTTTGCGCCGTTTTACTTTTACTTCAAGGATTCGTTTTGGCTATGAATATTGAATATATCAAGGATACGCCGCTACTGTGCGAACCCGATCGCAAGTTGCCGATCGTAAGCCTTCAGATCGTCTTTTTAGGCTCCGGCTCGATCGGCGAGGGCAAAAACGCGGGCGTGGCGTATCTGACCAGCGCGCTGCTCGATCAAGGCACGAAAAAGCTGGGATCGGTCGCCTTTGCCCGCGCGCTGGAAGAGAAGGCGATCTCGCTCAATTTTCAGGCGAGGAAAGAGAGCTTTTCGATCCATCTTAGCTCGCTCAAAGAGCAGTTTGGCGAGGGCGTCGATCAGCTAACCGCGCTGATTAAAGACCCCAATCTGAGCGCCGACGCGCTTAAAAAGATCAAGATCGCCGCGCAGGGCGAGTTTGGCGCGCTGGAAAACGATTTCGACTATGTAGCCGAACGCGGATTAAACGAGATACTGTTTGAAAACTCGCCGTTAATGCGCCCCGCGATGGGCGATTGGCAGAGCGTACAGAAAATAGGGCTCAAGGACATTGAAAACCATATCAAAACCGCGCTGGTAAAGGAGCGGGTCGTTCTGCTTTTTGGCGGCGATCTGAGCGCCGAGGAGGCAAAACGGTGGGGCGAAAAGATACTAAACGCCCTGCCAAGCGGCAAAAAGGCGGAGCTTGGCTTCTACGCGGCGAGCGACAAAGCCAAAACGGTTTCGGTTAAGCGCGAAACCAAGCAAGCCTATATCTACTTCGGCGCGCCGTTTAATCTGCGTTTTGACGACGACGAGGGCTACAAAGCCACCGCCGCGTCGTTTATACTTGGCGCGTCCGGTTTTGGCAGCCGCCTGATGGAGGAGATTCGCGTCAAGCGCGGGCTTGCCTACGGCGCGTACGCCTTTACGAGCCTCTCGCTGACCAACGCGCGTTTTGGCGGGCATCTGCAAACCAAGCTGGAGTCGCAAGAGGAGGCGATCGCGATTGTCAAAGAGGCGATCGCCGATTTTGTCAAAAACGGCGCGACGCAGAAAGAGCTTGACGAGGCGCGGCAGTTTATACTTGGCAGCGAGCCGCTTCGCAACGAGACGATGAACCAGCGGCTAAACCGCGCTTACGGCGATTTTTACCGCGGCAAACCGATCGGCTGGCAGCAGGAGCAGCTCAAAAAGATCGAGACGCTAAAACTCGCCGAGTTGAACGCCTTTATCGCCGCGCACCCCGAAATCCTGCGGCTAAGTTTCTTTATCGTAACCAACGAATAACCAAGCCGACAATCTTATGTCAATCGGCGCGATCGAACTGGCTTTGCAGGTACCGCAAAGCTGGCGCGATCTCAGGATAAGCAAATATCCGTCGATCGGCTCGTATTGTCTGTGCGTGGCTTCCGTGATCGAATCGCGCGATAAGGGCAAAATCTTTGAGGTAAAACTCTTTGCGCGGAACTGGAACAAGGAGATAAACGCCGTTTTTTTCCACGCCGCGAACTGGCGGAAGGCGCAATTTACGCGCGGCGCGGCGCTGAACCTTTACGGCAAGATCGAGCGCGGGCGCGGGCTTGAGATAGTTCAACCCGTCGCGGTCAAAAAGACGGGCGGCATCGAGCCGCAGTACAAAAACAAAGCCGCGAAAGCCGCGATCGCAGCCGCCGTCAGCGAAGCGAGTTTGACTTCGGAAGGCTTGCCGCTAAGCGTGGCGAAGGAGCTGCTCGACCTCCACTTTCCGCGCTCGACGCCGCCGCGCCTAGACAAAAAGGAGACGATCTACGCGCTGAAATACGCCGAGATTTTCGCGTTTATGAAAAAGCTGCGCGCCAAACGGCTAGTTCTGCCCGCGATAATGACGATCCGCGCCAACCCCGCGCCGTTTATCGATCGGTTGCCGTTTAAGCTGACTAGCGATCAGCGCCTTGCGATCGAAGCCTGCCGAAACGATCTGGCGCAAAATGATCAGGCGCGAAGGTTGATCGCGGGCGATGTGGGTTGCGGCAAAACGATGGTCATACTCGCGATCGCCTATATGGTCGGCAAGGCGCGATCCGTGCTGATGGCGCCGACGACGCTGCTGGCAAACCAGCTCTACGAGGAGGCGCGCAAATATCTGAGCGGCTTTTTGAAAATAGGCTTCGTAACGCAAAAAGAGGACACGCTTAAAGCAGGCGGCCTCTTTGGCGAGTCGGACGCGGATTTCATCATCGGCACGCAGGCGCTATTGCATCGCAAATTGCCCAATGTCGCGTGCGTGATGATCGACGAACAGCACCGCTTCGGCGCCAATCAGCGCAAGAAGCTGGGCGATCTGACAAGCGGCGGCGGCAAAAAACCGCATCTCTTTCAGTTCTCCGCCACGCCGATCCCGCGCACGCTGGCGATGATTCAGAGCGCGCTGTTACAAATAACGCAAATCAAAACAATGCCGTTTAAGAAACAGATCGAAACGAGGGTGATCGG